>BHES01000033.1 GCA_003864575.1 Enterobacterales bacterium | reverse complement strand
TATCCCGGTTGTTCTTATGCAGCATTTTCAGGGCTATCCGTTGTTCCGAAGTCAGATGTATTTTCATGACGAGTAGCATGGTCCTCATGGTTCACAACATCAAGTATCTTCATTAATTATGGGTATAAACAGTGCGACGTCGTTGGTCATAAATGTCGACAGCAACGCCGCAGCACAGACCAAAAAGAGCGCCAGATAACGCTCATTGCTGATGGTATTAATCATCTTGCGGCCGACAAAATCAAAGTAACCGCTCACCTCAACGCCCTTGGTCAGCATCAGCAAACCGATTAAGGTCACGATGGTTGACCAGTCAACAAACTGGGAAAACTGGACGATTTTTTCCGGCTGAAAAAAACTTAACCCAACGCCCAGTAACAGCAGGACATGTAAAAAGCGGTCGCGTAGAAAGGGTTTCAACAGTGTGTTTAACACAGTGGTTGTCATGATGATGTCTGCCGTGAAGAGCCGGATGTACGATGCGCAGACGTTAACCCAAGCCCCCACACTCTACCAGCCCAAAAGTCAGATCCCCGCGACAGCTCGCAAAAAAAACGAGGCCCAGTCAGGGCCTCATCATCGGCTTGCGAGACAACTCGCAAGCCTCTTATCTCCTGCTATCTTCTCCTTGCCGGATAAAACAGGTCGAGTAGACTCGCCGAATGATCTCCATAGGCCAATGCAATAAAGGGCCATCAGGGGCAACCGAGCGTTTGCCCCTGGCATTAAAGAATTAATTCACGGTTGAAGCCGGTTGCAGAACGCGTTTTTGCTGCATCCAGCGCCAGAGATCAATCAGCAGGAAAAGCACCAGACTGAGCCCCATCAGCGGCAAAGATAACGACAATATGATGACCACGATGAGGATCGGACATTGCAGACTAAACGGTACGAGCCGCCAGGTTTGCATCAGCGTCACGGCGGGATTATTCGTGCTGTTCATTTGCGGGCGACGCAGCCACCAGAGTCGATATCCCCAGCCAATCATCAGGCATAAGCCTAACCCAAAAACGGCGAGGATAATCTGGTTCCAGAGACCAAAAAGTATGCCCATATGCGCATCCACTCCCCATCGCGTCAGCTTAGCCAGCAGCGGGAAATCAGCAAAACGGGTCTGGTCCAGAATTGTCAGCGTATACGGATTAACCGAGACCGCGTCCACCTGCGTTGGCCAACTGCGATCCACTTCAGTAACGGTCCAGGCTTTGTCTGAATAGTAGGCAGGACGGACCTCAATTTTAGCCGCATCAATTCCTGCATGACGGGCAGCGCTAACCACGTCATCAAATGTCGCCGGTAACACAGGCACTGCGGCAGGGATGCCTTGCATCTGCATGTTATCGACATCCATTTCTGGCATATCGGGCATGTCAGCCATCTTCATATTGCTTTGGTCGGCCACCTGATGGTCGGCATGCTCATTCACAGGTTCAGCCTGCGTGTTGGCTGTAAGAGTGGTCGACACCGACGGCGTCATCCAGCCCATTTTGGCGCGCAGCAGGCTGATGTTATCCCCTGCCCACTGTGACCATGTCAGGCCGGTGGCTGAGAAAAACAGCAGCCCGGCGATCAGCGTCAGTCCCAGCCAGCTATGCCAGTGGCGGCTACGTTGCTGCTTCGCGGCAACGCCCCTGAGCTTTCGGTTACCTCGTACTTTTTGGCGTCCCGTGGCCCACAATACAATGCCGCCAAGTGCAGCTACCCACAACCATGACGCCGCCAGTTCGCTGTAGTTACGCCCCACGTCACCCAACAGTAATCCACGGTGCAGGTCATCCAGCCAGGTTCTGAAGGGTAAAATCCCGCTGGTGCCGTACACCGTCAGTTCTCCCTGCACCTTAAGGGTGACCGGATCCACAAACACTGCCCGGCTTTTAGATGCGCCCAGTTCCGGGTTGGAGAACATCACACGGGTCGTTTCTCCCTCTGCGGGCGACGGGCGAACCGCATAAATTTTCGCCTCTGCGCCAGAGGCTGCCTGCGCCGCTTCAATCTGACGGGACAACGGCTGTACTTCGCCTGTTGACGAAGTGAACAACTCATGCTGATAAAGATGGTTTTCCAACTGAGGCGTCAGCACGTATAAGGTGCCGGTGAGCGCCGCCACAAAGATAAACAGGCCGATGAACAGACCGATATAAAAATGGATACGCTTAAGCAGTGCGAGAAAGGCGGCTTTGGCCGTCAGTTTTTGGGGATAAGCAGAATGACTCATCAGTCAATATTCCTGAATTTTCAGATAGCAGGTGCGCAACGGCTACGCCAGAAAGGCGCCGTTTTGGCAATGTTTTAGAGAGAAAACAGCAAGCTATTGAGTAACAGGTGGAGCGCGGGGTTGGGCATCAGAATAAAACAGCGGGGGAACAAAAGGCGCATCTACTGTTGAAGGGACAACATCGCCCTGAATATCTGCCGACCACAGTAGCGCCAACACAAGCATATGCAGCAGGGGTAAATGCACCAGCAGCACGCAGTAGCCGCAGGCGGCATCGCTCATTTCGCCTGGCATCATCCCCACCCCCATATTATGGGATGGCATCGCGGAATGACTCTCCACATGAGCGCCCTTCTCAATGCTCAGCGGCACAGACATCTCATCTGCGGACATATCCATTAAAGACATGTCCATCCCCGGCATCGACATTCCCGAATGCAGTACACCCGCAGACGCCAGTGATTTAGACACCACCGGGGCAATAAACAGCATCAGAATCGCCGCTATCCCAAGCCACGCAGGGAAGTACAGATGCCGATGGTTGATTTGTCGGAGTGAAAATATCATGTCAACAAAATGGGGATAAGAAGTGGCGAAATTGTACCTGAATCGTTGAAATATGACAGAAGCACTCAATCACAAAGACAAAAAAACCCGCCAGAAGCGGGTTTTCATTACTCACAACAATCACACGTAACGGCGCGAATTACTTATCGTTTTTCAGCTTACGCATTACCAGCGTGGCGTTGGTACCACCGAAGCCGAAGCTGTTAGACATGACTGTCGTCAGTTCGCGCTGAGTTGGCTTGGTGATGATATCCATCCCTTCAGCCTGCTCATCCAGGTTTTCGATGTTGATGCTTGGTGCGATAAAGCCGTGTTCAGCCATCAGCAGGGTGTAAATCGCTTCCTGCACACCGGCGGCACCCAGAGAGTGACCGGTCATGGCTTTAGTAGAAGAAAGCGCCGGCGTTTTGTCGCCAAACACTTCACGGATTGCACCCAGTTCTTTCACATCACCGACCGGTGTAGAAGTACCGTGGACGTTAACGTAGTCGATCGGAGTGTCCACGCCGTTCATTGCCATTTTCATGCAACGCACTGCGCCTTCACCGGATGGAGCGACCATGTCAGCACCGTCAGACGTTGCGCCGTAGCCAACGATTTCGGCGTAGATGTGCGCACCACGGGCCAGAGCGTGTTCCAGCTCTTCAACCACAACCATACCGCCGCCGCCAGCAATGACGAAACCGTCACGTTGCTGATCATAAGTACGGGAGGCTTTTTCTGGAGTTTCGTTGTACTTGGTAGACAACGCACCCATGGCATCGAACTCACAGGCCATTTCCCAGCACAGCTCTTCGCCGCCGCCAGCAAATACGACATCCTGCTTGCCAAGTTGGATCATTTCTACCGCGTTACCGATGCAGTGAGCAGAGGTCGCACAGGCAGAACTGATGGAATAGTTAACACCGCGAATTTTGAACGGGGTTGCCAGGCAAGCAGACACACCGGACGCCATCGCTTTAGTGACCATGTACGGGCCGACGCCTTTCAGGCCTTTGGCACGCATACCGTCGGAACCCGCAACCTGGTTACGCGGAGAGCCGCCGCCGGAACCTGCAATCAGGCCGGTACGTTCGTTAGAAACCATTTCTGGCGTCAAACCAGAGTCTTCGATCGCCTGCTGCATAGAAAGATAAGCGTAGATGGAAGCATCGCTCATGAAACGCACAATCTTGCGGTCGATCAGTCCAGCGGTATCTAATTTGACATCGCCCCAGACGTGGCTGCGCATTCCGGCATCTTTCAACTCTTGCGAGAAGGTGATCCCAGATTTCCCTTGCTGCAGAGAGGTCAGAACTTCCTGCTTATTGTTACCAATGCTCGAGATGATACCCAGGCCAGTAATGACTGCACGTTTCATTTAATACCTCTTGTACTATTAACTAACTATTCGGGATTTCGTGACGCACTCTAGCGTACAGTTGTACGCCGAACAAGTCCGATCAGCAATTCCTTGTGTAAATCGCAGTAAATTTGCGCGAGGTCAAACACGCCGTTAAACTTCGGCATCGCCTTGAACTGAGAGAGTTTCACGTGAGTCATTCCCCTATCCAGCCCGCAGAATTAAGTTGGAACGAACAGGGTACACCTGTTTCCCGACATTTTGATGACGTCTATTTTTCCAATCAGGACGGCTTGCTGGAAACACGCCATGTCTTCCTTAATGGCAACGGTTTTCCAGAGCGGTTTGCCACGCATCCACGCCCGTTATGCGTTGTCGCCGAGACGGGATTTGGCACCGGTTTAAACTTTCTCACCCTATGGCAGGCATTTGATGCTTTCCGTCAGGAGTCTCCTGACAGCACCCTAAAACGTCTGCATTTCATTAGCTTCGAGAAATTCCCGCTTTCGGCACCGGACCTGACCGCCGCTCTGGCTCGCTGGCCGGAACTCTCCAGTTATGCCGCAAAGCTTACCGAACAGTGGCCGCTGCCGTTTGCGGGTTGCCACCGTCTGTTGTTTGATGGCGGACGCGTGACGCTGGACCTGTGGTTTGGTGATGTCACCACCCTGCTTCCGGCATGCGACAGCAGCATGAATCAGCAGGTCGACGCCTGGTTCTTAGACGGTTTTGCCCCCTCGAAAAACCCCGATATGTGGACGGCTGACGTATTTATCAATATGGCCCGCCTGTCGCGGATGCAGGGCACGTTGGCGACCTTTACGGTGGCCGGTTTTGTACGACGCGGTTTACAGGATGCAGGGTTTGACGTCAGGAAAGTGAAAGGGTTCGGTGAGAAAAAACATGTACTCAGCGGCGAGATGAATAATCCACTGGATTTACCTCATCCCACCCCTTGGTATCATCGCCCCGCCGCTGAAAAAACCGCAGATATTGGCATTATTGGCGGCGGCGTCGCCAGTGCGGTATTAGCACTGGCGCTGCTGCGCCGCAATTATACCGTCACACTTTATTGCGCCGACGAACAACCGGCCAGAGGCGCGTCCGGCAACCGCCAGGGGGCGGTCTATCCTCTGCTCAATGGCCGAAACGATGTACTGGAGCGTTTTTTCGCTCACGCGTTCACCTTTGCCCGCCGCCAGTATCAGGCGATTGCTGCTAAGGGCGTGCCTTTTGATCATGACTGGTGTGGCGTCAGCCAACTTGGGTACGATGCGAAAAGTCAGGGAAAAATCGACAAGATCCTCGATGGTGAGTGGCCCTCCGCTCTGGCAACCGGATTGTCGCAGCAGGAACTGACCGACGCCTGCGGGCTGGAGTGCGGTAACGGCGGTATTACCTACCCCCTCGGCGGCTGGCTGTGCCCGGCCGATCTCACCGCAGAACTTATCGATCTGGCCAGAAAACAGGGGTTAACGGTTCATTTCAATCAGCGGGTCACCAAATTGGCGCAGCCCGAATCAGGCTGCTGGCAGTTGGACTTTAGCGAGGGGCATTCTGCGCAGCATGACAGCGTGGTACTGGCCAACGGCGCCGATATCAATGACTTCCGGCAGAGCGAAAAGTTACCTGTTTACGCCGTCAGCGGTCAGGTTTCTCACATTCCGACCACCCCTGTGTTGCAAAAACTCAAGCAAGTACTGTGCTACGACGGCTATATGACACCGGAAAATCCAATGAATCAGCATCATTGTATCGGTGCGAGCTATCACCGAGCAGATAAAGGTACGGTGTATCGTGATGACGACCAGCAGCAAAACCGTCAGCGGCTGATTGACTGTCTGCCAATGGTGGAATGGCCTAAACAGGTAGACGTCAGCGCAGGCGAAGCGCGCAACGGCGTTCGCTGCGCGACACGCGATCATCTCCCGATGGCCGGTGCTGTAGCTGATTACGACGCCATGCTGGCCGAATACAAGAAGCTGGATATTGCCGTAAAACGCGGCCAGCCGGTTGTAGATGCCCCCAGCCACCAAAATCTTTTCCTGTTGGGTGCGCTGGGTTCTCGCGGGCTGAGCTCTGCCCCGCTGGCCGCTGAGGTGCTGGCGGCGCAAATTGCCGGTGAGCCAATGCCATTGGACAGCGAAACGCTGGCAGCACTGAATCCGAACCGCATGTGGATCCGCAAACTGATTAAAGGCAAACCGGTGGTTCAGGAATAAGATTGAAATGACCAAGGGCCGTAAGGCCCTTGGTTTTTAAGAATAGAGTGTTGTTTTGAAAAATAACGCAACGTGGTTACTTATCTTCATGCCCTTCAGGCAGCGATGCCTGATACAACGTTTCCCACATACCCAGCACCAGAACCTGGTCGCGTGGTGAAAGTTCACCCGCCTGAATGGCTTTGTCCAGACCTTGCTGAACCAGGGCTTTCAGGCCCTCAGCGCTGTGCTCGCCCTGCTCTTCGGCATCAGCGACTGCCACAGTCAGATGGCCTCGCAGATAGCCACTGGCGAACAGTTCGTCATCGCTGGCGCTTTCAACCATGTCGTCGATCAGCGTCAAAATCCGCGTTTCAAATTCTGCGATCATCAATCATCCTTTATTCTTCGGTATTCTGAAATTCATTCAAGCGGCTGGAGTGCAGGGAAATCCTCAGCCGTCAGTGGAGCTGTATTGTAAAACGATTGTAACGCTTTTATAAAGCGTGCCGGGCGTGGGGGGATACCTTCGCGCAACATTTTTAACACTTCTTCTCGCACTTTGTTCTGAAAACCCACCCGGTCCGGCTCACAGTCGCCGCTCAGATTGTCGCAGCTGACGTTAAAATTAAAACCGGCAGCCGCGCAAAACAGCCATTCAAAGGACTGAGGTTTGATCTCAACTTTTTCGAATTCACTTTGCGTCTGCGCATCGCGCCCGTCCGGGCAATACCAGTAACCGAAATCAACCAGTTTATGACGTTCAGCGCCCGCAACGCACCAGTGTGAAATCTCATGCATACCGCTGGCGTAATAACCGTGGGCAAAAACGATACGGTTGAAGTTTTCCTGCTCGTCGGCTGGCAAATAAATAGGTTCATCGTCGCCTTTTACCAGACGCACATTAAATTCCTCAAAGAAACAGGAATCAAAAATCTCGATCAATTGATGATAATTATGTGTTGCGGTCGAATCGGACATAGTGGCAGCGAAACTCAGTAAGTAAATTCAGGGGCGACAATATACCCTTGTTTATGCAGTGACTTTTATGACGTAAATCAGTGATTCGGGTCCACGTCAAATATTCAGAGTAAGCCATTGGTGGATTTCAGCACCGTGATTGTCATAAATCAGCTTACAGCTCATAACGACTGACACAATCACCACCATCGGGCGGATCATTTTCTGTCCTTTGCTGAGCACCATGCGGGCGCCCAGCCTGGCACCGATAAACTGTCCCGCCATCATCACAAAGCCGACGCCCCACACTACTTTACCGCCCATGATGAAGAACAGAAGGCCACCAAAGTTGGAAGTAAAGTTCAGCACTTTGGCATGGGCCGTGGCTTTAGCAAGATTGAAACCGCAGAGTGTTACGAACCCGAGCGCGTAGAACGAACCGGCACCAGGACCGAAAAACCCGTCATAAAAACCGACACAACCGCCCCCCACCAACGCATAGGGTAAAGCTGACAAACGACGCTGGCGGTCGCTTTCGCCCAGCTTTGGCGTCAGCAGAAAATAGAGCCCGATGCAGATAATCAGCAGCGGCAATATCTGCCGCAGCATGTCAGCCTGCAAGCGCTGGATTAAAATCGCCCCCAGCACCGCGCCGATGAACGTACAGGCAATATTCAACTTCTGTTCGTTAAGGTTCACCACCCCTCGACGCACAAAATACAGGCTGGCGGAAAACGAACCTCCAACGGCTGAAAGCTTATTGGTGGCGATCGCCTGAGCCGGTGGGATCCCCGCAGCCAACAGTGCCGGCAGGCTGATAAGCCCGCCGCCGCCGGCAATAGAGTCAATAAATCCTGCCAGGACAGCCACTAAAAACAGAACGCCTACTACCCATGGGGCAACAATCAACCAATCCATTTTTCTTTCAGTCCCGCTATACGTGGCGAAGAATTATTAAAGCTTGATTAAAGAACGTGTTTATCCAGCAGCGCCTGACAGGTTTTCGGCAACGGTGGCGGCTCTTTTTTCACTGGTGTTCCACTACCAGGTTTAGGCGGCAGGAACCAGCTTTGCAGCTCAGCGCCACAGCCATCTCCTGGCGGCGGCGGTGCCTGATCCAGACATTCCAGACTGCCAGCCGGACAGCGCAGACGCACGTGCATGTGCGCGCGGTGACCAAACCACGGGCGAACCTTATGCAGCCACTCGCGGTCGTTGCCCGCATCGGCACAAAGTTGCTGCTTGATGGCCGCATTGACAAAAATACGCGTGACGTCGCTGTCCTGCGCGGCAAGTTTGATCAGCGTTTCGATACGCGGTTGCCATTGGCGCTGATTCACCGTCTTGCCGTCGGCGTTGACCAGATCGATAGGCTGAGGTTTGAGCAGCATCTGCTCGCTCCAGCGCTGACGCGGTAATTGCAGCCAGATATCGACGTCCAGACCAGATTGATGGCTGGCGTGGCCGCTGCTAAAACGTCCACCGGCAGGCATTGCCATATCGCCGATCAGCATCGTGCCGAGGCCTTTATCATTGGCCTGGATCCCCAGGCGCTTGATGAAAGCCAGCAGATCCGGCTGACCAAAATAGCGCCGCTGATCGGTCCGCATCACCTGGTAGTCCGGCGAGTTGAGCGGTAACGGATGCGCGCCAATCTGACAACCGTTGGCAAAGCCGCCAATCGCCTGTGGGGTGCCCGCAATAGGTTGCGTAATTTTTTGCCACGGCGTTGCGGCCACGGCTGGTGCGCAAAGCACCAATGCCAGTATTCCGGCACCGATGTTTTTAAGCATGTTGACGTTCATCAATGCAGCTTTCATCAGGGATTTACCAGCGTGGAACGTCCGAGTGAACATCGCCGTTTTGCGCGCGTTGACGCAGCAGGTGATCCATCAGCACAATCGCCATCATCGCTTCGGCAATCGGCACAGCCCGGATACCCACGCAAGGATCATGGCGGCCTTTGGTTACCATCTCCACCTGCTCGCCTTCGCGATTGATGGTACGGCCCGGAACAGTAATGCTTGAGGTCGGTTTCAGCGCAAGGTGAGCAATCACCGACTGACCGCTGCTGATACCGCCGAGAATGCCGCCCGCATGGTTACTTTCAAAACCCTGAGGGGTGATTTCATCGCGGTTTTCGCTGCCGCGCTTGTTAACCACGGCAAAGCCGTCGCCAATTTCCACACCTTTCACCGCATTGATGCTCATCAGCGCATGGGCAATGTCGGCATCCAGACGATCAAACACCGGCTCGCCAAGGCCGACAGGTACGTTGTCTGCCACGACGGTAATTTTGGCACCAATCGAGTCGCCTTCTTTTTTCAGCGCGCGCATCAGTTCGTCCAGCGCTTCCAGCTTGCTTTCATCCGGGCAGAAGAACGGGTTGGTTTCCACCAGATCCCAGTCTTTTAGTTCACAGGTAATATCGCCCATCTGGGACATATAGCCACGTACTGTCACACCGAATTTCTGCGCCAGATATTTCTTGGCGACCGCACCGGCCGCCACGCGCATGGCTGTTTCACGAGCGGAAGAGCGACCGCCGCCGCGATAGTCGCGCACGCCATATTTCTGCTCGTAGGTGTAATCAGCATGACCCGGACGGAATACGTCTTTGATGGCGCTGTAATCCTGCGAACGCTGGTCGGTGTTTTGAATCATCAGACCGATACTCGTACCGGTGGTCACCCCTTCGAAAACGCCGGAGAGGATTTTTACCTCATCGGCCTCACGGCGCTGCGTGGTATAGCGCGAGGTGCCCGGACGGCGACGGTCGAGATCGTGTTGCAGATCGGCTTCGGTCAGCGGAATGCCCGGAGGCACGCCGTCAATGATACAACCCAGTGCCACACCGTGGGATTCGCCAAAGGTGGTGACGCGGAAAAACTGCCCAATACTGTTCCCTGCCATCACGGCTCCTTAAATGTTGAGTGAATGGTTAAGTGATGTC
Organism: Enterobacterales bacterium; assembly: GCA_003864575.1. Lineage (GTDB taxonomy): Bacteria > Pseudomonadota > Gammaproteobacteria > Enterobacterales > Enterobacteriaceae > Ewingella. The sequence goes on along the minus strand of BHES01000033.1, from coordinate 19,767 downwards.
CGGATCAATCTCGGAACATTTTAAAATGTTCTGCATGTTCAACCAGTTGCTGTTTGGTCAGCATAAAGACGCCGTCACCGCCGTTTTCAAACTCCAGCCAGGTGAACGGGATCTCAGGGTATTGATCAATCAGATGTACCATGCTGTTGCCTACTTCACAAATCAGCACACCGTCATCAGTCAGGTAGTCCGGGGCGCAGGAGAGAATACGGCGCGTCAGTTTCAGGCCATCGCTGCCGGAAGCCAGACCCAGTTCAGGTTCATGGCGATACTCTTGCGGCAGGTCTGACATGTCATCTTCATCCACATACGGCGGATTGGTCACAATCAGGTCGTACTGTAATGCAGGCAGATCACGGAACAGATCCGAGCGGATCGGCGTGACCCAGTGTTCGATACCGTGTGCTTCGATATTTTGCTCGGCAACCGCCAGGGCATCCGGGGAGATATCCACGGCGTCCACTTCGGTTTCCGGATAAGCATAAGCGCAGGCGATAGCGATACAGCCGCTGCCGGTACACATGTCGAGAATGTGCTGCGGTTTGCCACGCAAAATGCCGGAGAAACGGTTGTTAATGAGCTCACCAATTGGCGAGCGCGGAACCAACACACGCTCATCAACGTAGAACTCCATGCCGCAGAACCAGGCCTTATTGGTGAGGTAGGCAACAGGGACACGTTCGTTTACACGACGGATCACGCGCTCGACAATCAGATGACGCTCACTGGAGGTCAGCCGGGCATTATGCATATCTTCAGGAATATCCAGCGGCAGATACACACTTGGCAGAACCAGCTGCACAGCCTCATCCCACGGGTTATCTGTGCCGTGGCCGTAATACACATTCGCAGCGTTCAGGCGACTGACGGTCCAGCGAATCATATCCTGGATGGTGTGAAGCTCACCGACCGCTTCATCAACGAATATTTTGTCCAATTTTCTCTCCTGACGGCACGCACTCTTGTAACAGGCGTTTAACCATGGGTTTACATTGCACCCTGGATTTACAGTGCATAGTTTTGTCGCGTAGTTTGCCATGAAGCCCGTCACAAATCAGCAGCTATAGGCTGTTCTTACGAGAAGTGCTGGAGAATATAAGTGGGAGTTTACTTTCTACGAGGCGACTTGCGCAGGTACACTGTTGAAATGACCTAAGAATGATGACGAATCCATGAAGAAAAAACATGCGCTAAGCCCGGAGGAGAAGACCCTCTTTCGCGAAGCCGTGCCAGGCACCAAGCGCCTGCAAAACGACACCATCACCCACCGCCCGCTGCGTAAAAAGGTGACGGTAATGTCGCCGAAAAAGCTGCTGCAAGAGCAGGTCGATGCCAGCTACTACTTCTCAGATGAATTTCAGCCCATGCTGCAGGAAGAGGGGCCGGTGCGCCATATCCGGCCAGACGTCAGCCATTTTGAACTGAAGAAGCTGCGTCGTGGGGATTACTCACCAGAGCTGTTTCTCGATTTGCACGGGCTCACCCAGCGCGAAGCCAAGCAGGAACTGGGGGCGCTGATTGCCGCCTGTCGCCGCGAACATGTGCATTGCGCCTGCGTGATGCACGGGCACGGCAAGCATATCCTCAAACAACAGACGCCGCTTTGGCTGGCGCAACATCCGGATGTGTTGGCATTTCATCAGGCCCCCAAAGAATTTGGCGGGACTGCATCGCTGCTGGTGTTAATCGAACTGGATGACAAGCTGAAGTAGCGGTATTTTCCCTTAGAAAAACCAGGATGTCAGAAAGCAAAAAGGCACAGCAAGCTGTGCCTTTTCTTCATCGGTATCCGGTCAATGGCCTGTTATTCTATTAAGCCAGAAACGTTACCGCTATCAAACCTTAGCCATGACCTGACAAGGACTGAACTGCCACTCAAGCGTGCCTTTGCCGGTTTGGGCATCCAGCTCGACGCTGGCGATACCTGAGGTCGCAAACATTGGCGGGCAAACTCCTGGGCAAAGTTCTGCCACCAGATAGCCTACCAGCGGCAAGTGCGACACCACCAGTACGCCAGTAACGCCTTCCAGCGCCAGCGCCTCCAGTTCCTGCGCCACTGCACCAGGATCCCCGCCCGGAGTCAGTTCTTTTAGAATCTCACTCTCTGCGGGTAACGTCAGCGTTTGACGTATTTTCTCCAGCGTCTGCTGCGCACGAAGATACGGGCTGACCAGAACGCGCTGAATATTCACCGAACGGGCTTTCAGCCACGCCGCCATATGTACTGTTTCGTCACATCCGCATTCAGTCAAAGGTCTGGCTGAATCGCTGGCGGCTTCAAGAACTGCCTCACCGTGACGCATAATTACAACTTGCATATTGCACCGCTTTTGTTAACAAAAATAGCGCTATACAGAAACGCCTCGCGTGCTGTATCACCCTCTGTCCCATGCTTTCCGGGGAAAGTCTGCCGGACAACCGCATGTACCACAGCTACCTGACGCGCCGTCTCTTAAATGGCGGGCGGGCATTTTGCCTGAAAGTTCACGTAAAGAAAACGCTGTTTTTTACATCAACCCATTCTACTTGTAAACCACTTCGCCTATTTATTAAACAGAATGACGTTTTTTCAAACGCTTGCCCGTTTACCGCCCGCCGCTTTACAGCGACAAAAAATGAATTCCACGTTTATGTATTATGCTGGAAAGCATTTTATGTTCCAGATTCCCGCGAAAAAGCCCTTCACACCGTGACGCGGGTCACAGGATCACGAGCTTTTATGCAGTGTGAGACGATTATTCATAAAAACGCCTTCCTTCCTGCGCGCGTCTGAGCAATCCGGCACAAGGCGCAAAATGCTCGCCATAATGCTGTTGCAAACCTTGCAGGGTTTGTACTACTGCCGCCGCACCCAACTGGTCAATGTAACGGAAAGGGCCACCGAGGAATGGCGGAAAACCTATCCCAAATACGGCACCGATATCGCCATCACGGGCGCTGCGCACTACCTGTTCATCCAGACAGCGCACGGCTTCATTGAGCATAATCATCACGCAACGCCGGGCGATCTGCTCCTCTGCTTGCTGCTGTTTCGGCGTAACATTCAGTAAGCGGTAGATGGCTGGATCGGCCAGCTTCTTTTTCGTCTGACGGCCTTTTGGCGCATAAAGATAGAATCCTTTGCTATTTTTCCGCCCCTTGCGATCGTCCTTCAGCACCGCATCCAGCGCAGATGGTGCCGCAAAACGTGGCCCTAATGCTTCCACCAGGATCGGGATAATTTTGGTCCCGACGTCAATTCCCACTTCATCCAGCAGCTGCAACGGCCCAACCGGGAAGCCAAAATTCACCAGCGCACTGTCGATATGCCCAATGGGTTCGCCTTCAAGCAAACACCGTGTTGCTTCATTAATATAAGGGGCCAGAATACGGTTAACGTAGAACCCGGCACTATCACCAACCACAATGGCGGTTTTCCCCTGTTTTTTTGCCAGCGCAACGGTAGTCGAAATAGTCTGCTCACTGGTGCCAGCATGCGGGATCACCTCAACCAGCGGCATTTTGTCTACCGGGCTGAAAAAGTGCAGACCAATGACCTGCTCAGGTCTGGCAGACTTGGCCGCTATCGCATGTATTGGCAAAGAAGAGGTATTTGATGCAAATATCGTGTGTGGCGACGCGTAATGTTCGATCTCCGCGACCATCTGCTGTTTCAGCGACAGATCTTCGAAGACGGCTTCAATCACCAGATCCACCCGCTCGAAACCGCTGTAGTCGGTTGTCCCTGAGATCAGCATCATCTGCCGTTGCTGTTCCGTTCGTTTCAGCCGCCCGCGGCGTACTCGTTTTTCCAGCAGATCCCAACTGTATTTCAGCGCATGGCGGATCCCTTCCTGATTAATGTCCTTGATACGCACCGGTAAACCGGAGCGTGTGGCGGTCACATTGGCAATTCCCCCGCCCATCAGCCCACCACCCAGAATACCAATACGTGTCAACGGCAACGGTTCTGCCCCGGCGCCGCGCTCTTTTTTCAGCGACGTAGACGCAAAGAACAGACCACGCAACGCCGCAGATTGTGGCGTCATTACCAGTTCACCAAAGGCTGTTGCCTCGGCCTGATAGCCACTGGCGCGGCCGTGATCCAACCCGTTTCTCACCACGTCGATAATTTTCTCGGTGGCCGGGTAGTTGCCGTGCGTTTTCGCGCGGGTCTGCTTACGCACGAAATGGAACAAAATAGCTTTGCCCAGTGGGCCGCCAACCAGACGTGCCTGCCACGGCAGTTGAGCGCGGGCTTTACGCCCTTGTGCCACGCGCTCCAGCGCTGTTTGCAGTAATATCGACTGCGGAACGGCGTCATCCACCAGCCCCATTCTTTGCGCCTGTTTTGCGCGAATGCTGCGGCCCGTGAGCATCATATCCAACGCTTTAGGCGTACCGATCAACCTAGGTAAGCGCTGCGTGCCACCGGATCCCGGTAGCAATCCGAGCTGCACTTCCGGCAAGCCGAGCTGGGTTTTGTCATCCAGAGAGCAGATGCGCGCATGGCAGGCCAGCGCCAGTTCCAGTCCACCGCCCAGGCAGGCTCCGTGAATCGCCGCCACCACGGGTACGGACATAGCCGAAATATGGGACATGACCGACTGGCCTTTTTGCGCCAGACTACTGGCTTCAGCCGCCGTTTTGCATCCCGCAATCATCGTAATATCCGCGCCGGCAATAAAAGAGTCTGCTTTGCCGGAAATAAGCACCAGCCCCTTCAGTTGCGGGTACTGTTGAGCTTTTTGCAAAATGGCACAGATTTGTTCAACAAATTCAGCTTTTAAGGTATTTACCTTTTCGCCCGGGACGTCGATGGTAATGATACCGACATGTTGGTCAGTAAATGCCAGCCTAAATGCCGAAGCAGGGGCGATGTCAACGCCAATGATCTCGTCACTCATTCTGCTGCCTCCAGGATCATAGCAGCACCTAATCCTCCCGCCGCACAGGCGGTGGTTAAGCCGAAACGCCCGCCACGACGGCGAAGTTCATGCAGCGTCTGTGTTATCATGCGCGCACCCGTGGCGGCAAAGGGGTGTCCGTAGGCCAGCGAACCGCCCAACACGTTAAATTTATCCCAGTCGATTTCACCGATAGCCTGAGCCCGACCAAGCTTCTCCCGGGCAAAAGTATCACTGGCAAACATTTTGACGTTAGCCAGCGTTTGCGCCGCGAAAGCCTCGTGCATGTCAATTAAGTCCAGATCGCCAAGCGTCAGCCCCGCCCTGTCGAGCGCCAGCGGAGTGGCATACGCCGGGCCGAGTAACATATCCTCCCAGACGTCGATGGCGGCAAACGCGAAACTTTTCAGATAACCCAAAGGGCGTAAACCCAGTTCACGCGCGCGCGATTCACTCATCATCAGTACGGCAGCCGCACCGTCCGTCAGCGGTGTACTGGTCGCCGCCGTCACGGTACCGTGCTGACGATCAAAGGCTGGTCGCAGTTTGGCATACTGGCCCAGTTCGGAATTCAAACGGATGTTATTGTCTTTTTGCAGGGCCTCGCGGTAAGGCGGAACCTGCGCGGTCATCACCTGCGTATCCAAATACCCCTTTTCCCAGGCCTGCGCCGCCAGCGAATGTGAGCGGTGCGCCAGTTCATCCTGCTGTTGACGCGTGATGCCATGAGATTTTGCCATTTGCTCGGCGGTATCCCCCATTCGCAGCCCGGTCGAGTATTCGGCGACCGCAGGCGGCACCGGTAACAGGTCACGGAACTTCAGTTTGCTAAACAACGCCAGCCGTTGAGAGAACGTGCGGGCTTTGTTGACGTCCACCAGCGTGCGGGCCAGACGCTTACTGACACCAATCGGCAGCACCGACGAGGAGTCGGCTCCGCCAGCAATCCCCACACCAATAGTGCCGCTGAGAATACTTTCCGCCACATTCGCTACTGCCTGAAAACTGGTGGCGCAGGCGCGTGACACACTGTACGCATCGGTTGAAACACTCATGCCCGTTCCAAGCACAATTTCACGGGCAATGTTTGGTGCTTCTGGCATCTGCACCACCTGACCAAACACTAGCTGGTCGATGATTTTCGGGTCGATACCGCTTTTTGCCAACAGTTCGCTCACTACCATCTTGCCTAAATCCACCGCCGGAATGCCGTGATAGGCCGTAGCTTGTTTGGCGAAGGGCGTACGCAAGCCGTCTACGATCGCAATGCGATCACCTTCGCGCGTCACCAGCGGGATAACCTTATTCATAGTGGCTCCAGATTAAGAGGTCAGACCTGATAGTTTAGTTTTAACCATATGTTTACATTTGGCAAAGCCTAACGTGACGAAGTGAGAGCGGCAGCAAAAAAAAACCGCGACCTGTAAAGGTCGCGGTTTTATTCATTCGTTGAATCCGGAAAAGAGTAATTACCTTAATGCTAACTGGAAAATCATCGTTTCAGCCTGGCAAGAGAAGGTGAAGTCGATATTCAGTTCAATGCCACTCTCGACTTTTTCCATGCGGCTTTCAATCACGCAAGGCTCTGATTCCACACTGCGGGCTTTTTCGGTCAGGCTGTTCAGCATCTCTTTTGCCTGCGCTTCGTTGGTAAATACATGGCTGTAAGAAGCGGTGCAATCGGTGTTATCCATAATGGTACCGACATCAACACAGCAGCAAGCTGCGGTTTCTTCTGCGCCACATTTGTTAATGGAATGCAGTGGCTGCGTGGATTTCGAAGAGAGAGTTACGTCAGACATAGTGTTCTCCTGGCCCAAATCACCGCGTTCGCGAGTCGGCCCTGTTAGTCATTAAAGAAGTTATTTTCTGCCTCTATTTTACGCCTGCCGGGGCTTTGCGCCTAGCACTTACTTTTTGTGTGACTTTTAAGTGACTAATATCACAGAAAGAATAATGACTCGTTAAATTCATCTCTAACATTCTCCTTAAACGTTATTTAGTTCACCTCAAACTGTTTGTTTTTTGTTAAGCGGATCTAATTTCTAACATCAAACTGGAAATATATAAGAAACATGATTGCAACATACGTACAGGTCGGACCTATACTTCGCTCACTGGTCTGATTTGTCAGACTGAGAACGAACCCTACAATCCCGCGCTCATTGTTACTCGATGTAACATTGTTTGATAAAAACATAAAATTGAGGTTTTGGTCATGAACCAGAAAAACCTGTTAAAAAGATCAGCTCTGGCAGCTGCCGTGGCAATTGTTTCATCAAATGTGTATGCGGCCGGTTTTCAGTTAAATGAATACACCGCAGCCGGTCTTGGCCGTTCGTTTTCAGGTGAAGGCGCTATTGCTGATTCCGCAGCATCCGGCAGCCGTAACCCAGCTACTATGACCATGTTCTCCCGTCCGTCTTTCTCAGCCGGGGCTGTCTACGTTGACCCGGACGTTAATATTACTGGACGTTCGCCTCTCACGGGGAACAGTACGGATGCGGACAATATCGCACCGAACCAGTGGATCCCGAACCTTCATTTCATCATGCCGTTGAACGACAAGTGGGCAATTGGCGCTTCTGCCACCTCCAACTACGGTCTGGCGACTGAGTTTAACGATAATTACGCCGCCGGCCCTCTGGGCGGTGAAACCGATCTGACCACCGTTAACACCAACCTGAGTGCAGCCTATCGCATTAACCAGCATTTTAGTCTGGGTCTCGGTTTTGATGCCGTTTACGCCAACGCAAAAATCACCCGTACTGCCGGTGAGTTAGGTCCTATCAGTTCCCACGGTTTGATTAGCCCAAGTACCGAAGTGGCCGACCTCAAGGGTCATGAGTGGGGCTACGGCTGGAATGCCGGTATCCTGTATGAAGTAGACGACAATAACCGTTACGGTTTCACTTATCGTTCAAAAGTGAATATCGACTTTGACGGTGAGTACAAGAATGGTATTCCGGCACAGCTTGGTGGCACCGGCGGCAGCACTGTTCCTGGTGCCCTAACCCTGAATCTGCCAGAAATGTGGGAAATCTCAGGTTATAACAAAGTTGCACCGAAGTGGGCCGTTCACTACAGCCTGGCGTATACCAGTTGGAGCGAATTCCAGGAGTTGAAAGCCACCGGCAACAATGGTCAGACGCTGTTCGAGAAGCATGAAGGTTATCAGGATGCCTACCGCATCGCGCTGGGTACCACTTATTACTACGATGATAACTGGACCTTCCGTACCGGTATTGCCTTTGATGACAGCCCGGTTCCGGCAGACAACCGCACCATCTCCATTCCGGATCAGGACCGTTTCTGGATAAGCGCCGGTACCACCTATGCGTTTAACAAAGATGCGTCCGTGGATGTGGGTGTTTCGTACATGCACGGCCAGACGGTCAATATCAGCGAGAACGCCTCTCCGGGTGTGCCGAACTATGAGTTCCAGGCTAAAGGCACCGCGATGCTGTACGGCGCGAACTTTAACTACAGCTTCTGATAACCGTTATTTCAGAGACAAAAAAAGCGCCGCAAGGCGCTTTTTTATTAGCTTTATAAAACCGAAGGGATCGGTTAGTTCGCCGAATCGATACTGTCCAAATCACCCTGAATCGCAGCAGCGTTCGGGTTATTTTGCGGCGTCAGCTTACCGCCGTTTGCCACGAAGTCATGACGCTGGAAGTAAGCCTCGCGAATAAACAGATAAGGATCGGAAGAATTTTTCACCAGTCCGTCAGAATCCAGCAATTCAGCACGGGTTTCTACGCCTTCGAGCACCCATTTACCGGCTGACATCCAGAAGGTCAGATAGCTCAACATAGGATAGAGATCATCCACCAAATCGCCACCTTCATCACGAATTGTCGCACTGCCGTAACCAGGTAATACGGCATAAGGACCATATCCCACACCGTAATGTCCGAGTGTGCTGCCAAAGCCCTGCGCCTCTTCACGCGCCAATTTCGGGTTCGCCATCCCGGCGACATCGATAAGACCGCCCATCCCCAGAAGGGTATTCAGGAAGAAACGGTTGAAGTGAATCGCCGCACGGTACGGATCGCCTTTGAGCAAGGAGTTCACCATGCTGGCAGGTTCATCCAGGTTGCTCAGGAAATTACTGGTCCCGTTACGTGCAGGTTGCGGCACATAATCACGCCAGGCTACTGCCACCGGACGCAGTACGTATGGGTCCAAAACGTTGAGGTTGAAATCAAACATTGTGCGGTTAAAACTTTCGAGCGGATCGGAACGTCCCTGCGGCTCGCTGTCCGATGATGCTCCGGCACACCCCACCAATAATGTCGTCGCAAACGCCAGCCCAGTCAGGCGTAAGTTCATGGTTATCTCCCTATTTTTCTTCGGTCCCGCTGTCACGGAACCTGCTGATTGATCTCAATGCTGACCTGTCCATTGCCGGAAAAATCAGTCAGAGGACTGTCACCGTACCAGTCGCCTTTAGATGGCGTGGCCAAACCGTTTTGTGAAATTCGAACGCGTACTTTTAACTGATGCAGTGATGAAAGCAATCTTTCAGGCATCATGGCACTACTGTCATCCAGGGTCATTGCCAGCGGGAATCGGCTCAGCGGCAATTTCTTCACGGCAACGGGCACCGGGCTGCTGCCATCGGTGACAGAAATAAATACCGTGCCGTCCTCTGGAAGATGCTTCGCGGCGTCAGCAGACAGGGCAACATTGATAGCTAACTTCACGTTATCCTGCCCTGATTTGGCTTTGGCCTGTTCAATACTGGCACGCACCATATCACCACGCTTGTCACCGACAGGCAGAATTTTCAACATCAACTGCCAAGCACCTATCGCTTGCGGATAATGCCCTTGCTCAAACTCATTGTAAGCCAACAGGCTCAATACGCGTAAATTGCCCTGATTTTGCTCCAGCATACTGCGTAACAGTTTGCCGCCGCTAATGTTATCTTGCGGTTCCGCTGAGCGGGTTAACACTTCGGCATAGCCGAGTTTAATATCCATATCGTTCGGGGAAAGCTGATAAGCATGCGCGAATGCCTGCGTCGCCGTGCTGGCATTATTCAGTGCCATGCCGACGCGACCTAACATCATCCAGTCTTTGGCATTCGACGGATCGCGTTGCAGATCAGTACGCAGACCCAGGCCTAAATCCTGCACGTCCATCATGGTCAGTGGCTGAGAATGCTCATCAGCCACGCGATGGCGCAGATCGGGCATACGCTTCATTACCTGATTCCAGGCACTCACCTGCCCGAGCCCTCCGGTATATAAATAGAAGCCCAGCGATACCAGAACGAGCAGCAGTACGCCCGGCACCAGCGTCCAGCGGCCTATTGGCTGCCCTGCGCGTTGTTGTTCTTCGGGAATATCGCTCAGCAGGTTCTCCTGCAATTCGCGAACATGCTGTGGCCGCTCGTCAACCACTCCCTGATCTTCGTCCTGCTCAAGTTCGCTCAGGCGATGTTGATAAAAAGCTTTGTTCAGCGCATCGCGCGACGTGTACTCGGCGCGATCTTTACGTATTACCGGTACCACAAAGAGTGCCACAGCGATAATTAACATCACCACAATGACCAGCCAAAAAATACTCATGATCCTTTCCCGTCGCTGTCTTTTTTCGTTACATCAGTCAGTAACTGCGCCAGACGCTGTTGTTCTTGTGTTGAAAACTCTGAATGTACTGCGTCAGTTTGTCCCGGAGTGATAGCCGCGCTTTTCGCGCTGATGTTGCCGCCCTGACGTCGTGAACGCATCACAATCACCGTCGCGCCCACCAGCACAAACAGCAGTGGTCCGAGCCACAGAATGATCGTCGAAGGGGTCACCGGCGGTTCATAGGTCACAAAGTTGCCGTAGCGCGCCACCATGTATTGCACAATTTGCTCACGCGATTGCCCTTCATTGAGCAACTGGTACACCTTGGTACGCATATCTGCGGCAATAATCGAGTCTGATGCCGCAATGCTGGTGTTCTGGCATTTCGGGCAGCGCAGCTGTTCGGTTATCTGGCGGTAGAGCTGTTCCTGCGCATCCGATTTGAACTGATAGGTATCAATGGCGGCGAACGCACCAAAGCTCAGGCACAATCCGAGCAGCAGTGCGGTCAGGGACGGGAAAAACTTCATGCATCACCGCCATATTTTTTGTACAGCGGCAGGACTTCCTTTTCCCACACTTTATCATTCATATCACCGGCATGGCGGTAGCGGATAATGCCCTGCCCGTCGATCAAGAAAGTCTCCGGCGCACCGTATACACCGAGATCCAGCCCCAGCATGCCGTCGCCGTCATACAGGCTCAGCGCATAAGGATTGCCGAGCGTATTCAGCCAGTTCACGGCTTTCTGGCGATCATCTTTGTAATTGAGTCCCACCACGCGGATGCCTTTGGCTGCCAGCGTGTTCAGATATTCATGTTCGGCACGGCAGGTCGGACACCAGGTCGCCCAGACGTTAAGCAAAATAGGTTTGCCGTCGCGCAGCACCGATTGATCATAGGTTTTGCCCGGTTCAGACAAGGATTCCAGTTTGAAGACGGGTACCGGTTTGCCAATCAGCGCGGACTCGAGCAGCGTCGGGTCATCGCCATTCGCGTTACGGGTCAGTTGCACCAACAACGCGGCGGCCAATAACAGAAACAGCACTAACGGAATGAAGAGGAGTTTACGGTTCATGCTTCTTCACTCTCCGCTTTGCCCTGACGCTTGAGCTTTTTACTCATGCGATAACGCGGATCGAGGATACAGAAAATACCGCCGACGGCCATAAAGATGCCACCCAGCCAGATCCAGCGCACGAAGGGTTTGTAATACAGACGCACCGCCCATGAGCCATCGTCCATCTCTTCGCCAAGCGCCGCATAAAGATCCCGCGCCAGATTTCCGTCGATGGCAGCTTCGGTCATCATGGTATGTGCGACACTGTAATAGCGTTTTTCAGCGTGAAGCGTGGTAACTAACTTCCCTTTGCGCGTCACGTCGATATTGGCTTCACCACCCGAATAGTTCGAGCCCTGAATATCGCGCATGTCGCGGAAGACAAAGTGGTAATCGTGGATGTCCACGCTGTCACCGGCTTTCATGCGCACATCGCGTTCGACGCTGTAATTTTGGCTGAAGGCGATACCTATCACGGTCACCGCCACGCCGAGATGGCCGAGCACCATGCCCCAGTGGCTACGCGACAGATGTGTCAGACCGCGCCAGAAAGTATGGCGATGCGTGGCGCGTTCATGCAATTCCATCAGCGTCAGCACAATCACCCACACCGACATCAGCAAACCGACCACCGTCATGCCGATAATTTTGTCCTGCAACAGCCACGGCAGCAGAATCGACAGCAGCAGCGTCACCACTAGCGCAACACCTAAACGGCGCCACAGCTTGCTTGGCTCATCACGACGCCAGCGTACCAACGGGCCGATGCCCAACAGCAACGCCAGCGGTGCCATCAACCAGGTAAACATGGTGTTAAAGAAGGGTTCGCCGATAGAAATACTGCCCATACCGAGCTGTTTGTGGATCAGCGGCAGCAGCGTACCGAGTAACACCACCAGCATGGCGGCAATCAGCAATACGTTGTTGCCAAGCAGATAGCTTTCGCGCGAATGCAGTTCATGGCGGCTTGGCGCACGCACTGAGTTGCCTTTGATGGCGTACAGCAGCAGCGATCCGCCGATAACAATCACCAGATAGGCGAGAATAAACATGCCGCGCGCGGGATCCGATGCGAACGAGTGTACCGACACCAGCACGCCGGAGCGCACCAGGAAAGTCCCGAGCAAACAGAGTGAGAAACAGGTGATCGCCAGCAAGACGGTCCAGGCTTTGAAGGTTCCACGTTTTTCAGTCACTGCCAGCGAGTGGATCAGCGCCGTACCGGCCAGCCATGGCATAAAGGAAGCGTTTTCTACCGGGTCCCAGAACCACCACCCCCCCCAGCCAAGTTCGTAATAAGCCCAGGCGGAACCCAGCACGATACCGATGGTCAGAAAGACCCAGGCCGCCTGCGTCCACGGACGCGACCAGCGCGCCCAAGCCGTATCGAGCCTTCCGGCCATCAGCGAGGCAATCGCAAAAGCAAATGCCACGGAGAACCCGACGTATCCCATATAGAGCAATGGCGGATGGAAAATCAGTCCAATGTCCTGCAACACCGGATTCAGGTCGCTGCCATCCACCGGGAAGCCCGGCAAGGTGCGAATAAACGGGTTAGACGTCAGCAGAATAAACACCAGGAATCCGGCGGTGATCATCCCCATCACCGCCAAAACACGGGCCACGGCATCCTGCGGCATCCGGCGGCTAAACAGGGCGACGGCCAGCGTCCAGCAACTCAGCAACAGCACCCATAACAGCAGTGAGCCTTCATGCGCTCCCCAGGTGGCGGCCATGCGGTAATAAACCGGCAAAAGCGTGTTGGAGTTATTGGCGACATAAGCCACGGTAAAATCGTTCACGACGAACGCGTGAACCAGAATAATAAAAGCCAGCGTAATGGTCGCAAACATCCCGTAGGAGAGTGGGCGGGCCATCGCCATCATGCGTCTATCCTGCCGCGCCGCGCCCCATTGCGGATAGATACTCAGCAAAATTGCCAGACCTAAAGCCAGACAGAGTGAAAAGGTTCCCAATTCCGGCATCATGAGTGGTCACTTCCTTTGGTGTTGCCAACGTAATTCGCCGCTGGTCCTTTGTGATTGTCTTTCATGGCTTCTTCCACTTCCGGCGGCACGTATTTCTCATCGTGTTTTGCCAGAACCTGTTTGGCATCCACGACGTTGTCGGCCTGCATCACGCCCTGCGCGACCAAGCCCTGCCCTTCACGGAACAGGTCCGGCAGAATGCCGTTATAGGTAACCGCAATCGCCCCACGCGCATCATAAATTTTGAAACTGACCTGTAAGCTTTTCGGATCACGCTTCACAGAGCCAGGCATGACCATGCCGCCAATACGCAGGCGCTGGCCAACGAACGGCATCTCGTGGTTTTCCCCTTTACCTTGCAGGATCTCGCCTGGCGTATAGAACAAGTCGATGTTCGAGCGCAGCGCGTACATGACCAGCGAGATACTCAATCCCAGCCCAACCAGCACCACTAACGCCAGAGAGAGGCGTTTTTTACGACGTGGATTCACAATAACTTCTCCCCGGACAGGTCCGGTTTCACTGGCATGTGGCTTTTCTCACCGGCAGCGCCCTGGCGTTTTTTCGCCTCAATATTGGACTGTATAATGCGTTTTTCGCGTGCCTGGCGACGGCGTACATCGGCCAGAATATGCCTGCGCTGCCAGAACGTATGCGCCACCAGCGCGATGAGGGAAATCAGGGTCGCGGCGACAGAAAGCCAGACATAGAAGGCGTAACCGCCCATGTTGAAAAATGCCTGCCAGCTGGAAAATGCAGCGTTCATCAGCGGCGCTCCTTATTAACCAATGCAGCCACCCACGGACGCAGACGCTCCTGATGCAAAATCAGGTTACGCAGGCGCATCAGCGTCAGGGTGATAAAGAAGAACAGATAGCCGAAGATGGCCCAGCGCAGCGGATAACGCATGCTCGGGTCAATGGATTGCTGCATATTGGTCGATCCCTGATGCAAGGTATTCCACCACTCCACCGAATAGTGAATGATGGGAATATTCACCACACCGACCAGCACCAGAATGCTCGCCGCACGTCCCGCGAGACGGCGATCTTCGAAGGCGTTATAGAGTGCTATCGCACCGAGATACAGAAACAGCAACACCAGTTCTGATGTCAGCCGCGCATCCCATACCCACCAGGTGCCCCACATCGGTTTACCCCATGCAGAACCGGTGACCAGCGCAATAAAGGTGAAGACTGCGCCGACCGGCGCCATGGCCGCCAGTGCCAGATCGGACATTTTCATCTGCCACACCAGACCGATAAAGGCAGCAATCGCCATGGCACTGTAAATCCCCATCGACCAGATAGCCGCCGGGACGTGAATGTACATGATGCGGTAGCTGTTACCCTGTTGGTAATCCGGCGGCGCATAACCGAAGCCCCAGACCCAGCCAATCAGCAGACAGGCAATACCGATGATGCCGAGCCACGGGATAAAGCGGCCGCAGACATGGTAAAGCCGTTCAGGCCGTGCGAGTTGATGTAACCATTTCCACATTGTTATCGTTGCTCACTCTAAAATTACACTGTGTGGTATGCCATGAAACCTCAGTGGGCTCTTGCGCGGTCTGACGTCAACTCATCCGCGCTTATGGGCATCGCTCTATTGTTCCCTATAGGGAAGTGTGATGTTAGTCAAAGGTTGCGTTTTTTCTGCCGTTTTGTAACGACAGGTAAATATTTTAGTGAACACTGACTCTCAGCGCCGCCGCTGTGGCAAACGGTGTCAGGGTTGCACTGCCCGCCAGCATCGCGCCGAGGATCGCCAGATAACCGCCAATAGGCATACTCATTGATGCGGCATCTATCGCACCGGTGGCAAAAATCAGCACAGGAATATACAGCGGCAGCACCAGCAGGCTGAGTAACACGCCGCCTTTGCGCAGCCCCACGGTCAGCGCCACACCAATAGCACCAATAAAGCTTAGGGTCGGTGTGCCCAACAAGAGCGTCAGCGCCACTGCTTTCCAGGTTTCAAAATCCAGCGAGAGGAGTAAAGCGATCACCGGCGACAGGATAAGCAACGGCAAACCGGTCACAACCCAGTGAGCACATACTTTCCCCAGCACCGTGAATGACAGTGGCGCAGGCAGTAACAGCAACTGCTCCAGCGTGCCATCCAGATAGTCATCACGGAATAATCTTTCTAGCGATAACAGCGCGGCCAGCAGTGCAGCGACCCAGACAATGCCGGGGGCAATGCGCGCCAGCAGCTGCGGTTCAGGCCCCAGCCCCAGCGGAAATAGCGTGATCACGATGATGAAAAACCACAACGGGTTAATAATCTCCGCACTGTTACGAAAGGCAATTTTCAGCTCACGGCGCAGGATTTTAATAAACATGAGGCTCACTTGTCAGACGGAGTTTGCGCACGTCGTGATTCGCACCCTGCAAATCCTGATGCGTTGTCAGCAGCACCATGCCGCCAAGGCTGACGTGCGCTTCAAACAGCGCAATTAATGTTGCTACGCCCTGCTTGTCGATGGCGGTCAGCGGCTCATCGAGGATCCACAGCGGCGCGCGGGTCAGCCACAGACGCGCCAGCGCCACGCGTCGTTGCTGTCCGGCGGACATTTGCGCCACCGTCACATCTTCGTAGCCCAGTAATCCGACATTTTCCAGCGCCTGATAAATAGCATCAGCGTCGATTTTTCCGTCAACGGACTGATAGAAAGCCAGATTTTCATACGCGGTAAGAACGGATTTGATGCCGGGTTGATGGCCCAGAAACAATAGTTGCTGGTGAAAAACATCGCGCTGACGGCGGGTATTTTCACCTTGCCAGCGAACTTCACCAGCGTCCGGCGACGACAGCCCGGCCAGGATCCGCAACAGGCTGGTTTTTCCTGCCCCGTTCTGACCTTCAACCTGCACCATTTCACCGGGTTTGATGGTGAAACTTAAGCCACTAAACAGGGTCCGCTCATCGCGAACGCAGCTGAGATTAAGGGCTTCAAACATGGGCGCATCCCGTAAATTTCACAAGTGTGCATCATATCATAAGCATCCCGCGCGTCGCAGCCCAGGGATCAGAGTTTACTCCCGCCAAACAGCTAAAAATCAACACAAATGCGGGAATATGTTCCATTTGGTACGAAAGTAAAAATCTTGTTACTTATTGAGAAGATGCAGACAGTTCTCGCAGCGTCACCACGGTGGCTCATCTATGCTTAAAGGGCATCCTTTATCTGACCAGAGCAGGAACAGTTTATGAACCAGGAAAATAAACACAAAACGTCCGGCGTTGACGTCGATAGCGAAGAACGCTCACAGGGAACTGAAATTGAAGTAGATGAGGAGAATCTGCCCTCACCCGCGGCGGCTATTCATGAGCAGATCCGTCATGAGGGTGAGAAGGAGCTGGAGCGTGACGGGCTGGCGCTGATGTGGTCGGCAATTGCGGCGGGTTTGTCGATCAGCGCGTCACTAATGGTTAAAGGTATTCTGCACGCCCGCCTTCCCGACACGCCTGAACGCTTCTTTATTGAGAACATCGGTTATACCGCAGGCTTTATCATTGTGATCATGGCGCGCCAACAGCTGTTTACGGAAAATACCGTCACCGCAGTCCTGCCGGTGATGCATAAACCCACGCTGAAAAACCATCTGATCCTGCTGCGGCTATGGGGCGTGGTGCTGGCGGGTAACCTGATTGGCTGCGCCTGCGCGGCGCTGGCATTTCATTTGGTCCCTTTCTTCGATGCCGATACCGACGCCGCATTCCGTGCCATCAGCTTAAAAATTATGGAGAAAGCGCCCACCGCGATGTTTGTCAGCGGCATTATTTCCGGCTGGCTCATCGCTACCATGGTGTGGATGCTGCCGTCGGCAGGTACGGCGAAAATCTGGGTGATCATGCTGATGACTTACCTGGTCGCCATCGCGGATCTCACGCACATCGTGGTCGGCTCGGTAGAAATATTGTATCTGGTGTTCACGGGGGTTATCCCCTGGACTGAATTCATTTGGCCCTTCGCTCTTCCGACCCTCGCCGGGAATATCTTCGGCGGTACGTTTATTTTCGCCCTGATCAGCCACGCCCAGATCCGCAATGACATGAGCAATCAGAACAAAACCAAAAAGAACAAGGCAAAGGAGAAACAGAACGCGAGCAAGTCGCAGGAAAGCAGCAATAAAGCGCAATAACTGGCGATGAAACGACCAAACGACCGGCTAACATCTTATTATTGTGACAAAAACAGGTATACTACGCGGGCGGTTTCAATGCCGTCCGTGTCTCCTTAGTTAAACGGATATAACAAGCCCCTCCTAAGGGCTAGTTACAGGTTCGATTCCTGTAGGGGACACCAATTTTACTTCTAAAGATAACTCAAAACGTCTACAAAACTCCTTATTTCAATGATTTAACCATAAATTACTGTCTGAGGACGTCCCATAAAATCCAGTAGAAGCTGACTCTTTTGTGTATATAATTGCGTATAACTCAGGTTCGAAGTAGAGAGCTATACACATGCCACTTAGTGATATCCAAATAAAACGCGCCAAACCAGGCGAAAAACCTTACACGCTCAACGATGGCAATGGGCTTTCTTTGCTTATCGAAACCTCTGGTGTGAAGGGCTGGCGATTCAGATATCGCTTCGCTGGTAAGCCTAAAATGATTTCTTTTGGTGTCTATGGCCCAGTTACATTGGCAGAGGCACGCGCCAAACGTGAAGAAGCCAGATCTCAATTGGCCAAAGGCATAAATCCGAGTGAGGCACGCAAGGCGGGTAAACTCGCGCAGCTTTCTACCGCAGGCAATACTTTTAAAGCAATTGCGCTGGAGTGGCACAGTGCCAAGAAAACATCCTGGACAGAGAATTATGCTCAATCAGTGCTTCGCCTACTCGAATTGAACATCTTCCCGTTCCTGGGAGAAAGAGCGATAGATGGGATCACACCGTTAGAGTTATTGCTTGTGCTTCAGAAAATCGAAGATCGAGGCGCTATAGAATTAGCCAGTAAAGTTCGTCAACGCTGTGGTGAGGTATTTCGTTATGCTGTTATCACAGGTCGCGCTACTTACAACCCTGCCCCAGACCTTGCCAGCGCTTTGCAGACCCCAAAAAGAAATCATTACCCTTTCCTTATGGCCGATGAACTCCCGGCATTTATAACAACCCTTGAGAACTATTCCGGCAGTGTTGTCACGAAACTGGCCACAAAACTATTAATGCTGACAGGTGTAAGAACTATTGAGCTACGTGCAGCAAAGTGGGAAGAGTTTGATTTAGATAATGCCTTATGGGAGATTCCTGCCGAACGTATGAAGATGAAACGCCCTCACCTGGTTCCGTTATCTACTCAGGCAGTATCGATCCTGCGCCAATTAGAAATCTTGACAGGCCGCTATCAGCTCGTTTTCCCTGGCCGCAATAACGCCAGTAAGCCGATGAGTGAAGGAAGCATTAATAAGGTGCTCAAGCTGATTGGATACCATGGCAAAGCAACAGGTCATGGGTTTAGGCACACCATGAGTACGATTCTGCATGAACAGGGGTTTGATAGTGCATGGATTGAAATGCAGCTTGCACATGTTGATAAGAACTCGATTAGAGGGACTTATAATCATGCGCAATATTTAGATGGTCGTAAAGAAATGATGCACTGGTATTCAAGTCTAATTTTCAACTTCAGCCAAAATAATTAACTTGGCTTGTTCATATTCATCCTCTGACTTGATAATTGCTCTACAAAAAAAACTATATGCATGAGAAGGATGCATCAAATCCTCTAAATCATCTATTAAATTCAATAATTCACCAAGCCTATTACTTTTAACCCTCACTGTTGTTGAATTTTTAAATTCAATTATTTTTCTTGAGATTCTTTCGGTAATATTCTCTATTTCACTTAAAAGATAACCTCTTGCTGTAATTAATCTTGAGTTATTCAAGTCCAGTTCAATAACTGTATTTACTCCAGGAATAGAACCCGGCTTACTTTTAATCTTTAACAAAGACACATATAAATGGTCTGAAGGTTCATCAATATATGGATTTATAATAGGTTTAATGACTGTATCTAGATCACTTTTCGCCAAATTACATCTACCACAACAAGGCAAAAAGTTATCCCAACTAAAACAATATTGAGGATAAATAGATTTAGGGTAAAAATGTTCTATACACAGTTAACTTGAAGATGCATTTTTCAGCATCTGGAAGTTGTCATTAATTCGGCGTGGCAACGCACCAGAAAGTCCCGGTAATATTTCACTAAAAAATCGTCTTATCTCCTCCCGGA
>BHES01000032.1 GCA_003864575.1 Enterobacterales bacterium | reverse complement strand
GGTTAAGGTTCACCCCGCGACATCCCTCTTCCAGTAGTGCCACTTGATATCCCAGTTCCAACGCATCAAGCACGGTAAACTTCACGCAATAATCCGTTGCCAGCCCCATCACCACCAGACGCTCAATCTGTTGGCTGCGCAGCCAGTCATGCAACGTCGTCGCTGCGCGATGACCGTTGTCAAAAAACGCGCTGTAGCTGTCGATATTGTTGTTTTGACCTTTGCGCACTACATAATCAACAGCCTGGCTGTTCAACTGCGGGTGAAACGCTGCGCCGGGCTGTTCCTGTACGCAGTGGACCGGCCACCAGACCTGAGGCAGACCGTCGAGCTCACCGGTCGTCCACGGCTCGGTTCCCGCATTCGGCGCGAAGCTGCCATGGTTATACGGATGCCAGTCCTGAGAGGCCACCACGCGCACGCCCTGAGCCTGACACATGGCGATGGCCCGATTGGCGACGGCGATCACCGCATCACCGTCCTGAACGGCCAGCGCGCCACCGTGACAGAAATCATTTTGCAGATCGACCAGCAATAATGCGCTTTTCATCAGGCTTTCCTTATTCGGTCAGTTCACCGCGCAGATCTTGCTGCATCAGTGTGCGTATTTCATCCGCTGACAGCGGCTGACTGAGCAAATAGTGCAGCTTGGTCAGTGCGGCTTCCACCGTCATATCGAACCCGCTGATCACACCGGCGTGCGCCAGCGCGTTACCGGTAGCATAGCCGCCCATATCAACCCGTCCTGAAATGCATTGTGTCAGGTTAATCACCACGATGCCGCGCTCAGAGGCGTCCTTCAGTACCTTCAGTAGATCGCCTTTTTGCGGGGCATTGCCCACGCCGTATGAGCGTAGGATCAGCGCCTTCACCGGTTGCATCAAAAAGTTTTGTACCACTTCCGCCGAAATACCGGGGTAAATGGTGACGACGCCAATAGGCTGCGGCGTAATGTTATGTACTTTCAGCGGTCCGGCCACAGCGGGCAGCGAGGGCGTAGACAACCGGCGGATATGGATCCCGGCCTCCAGTAAAGGGGCAAGATTGGGTGAAGCGAAAGCGTCGAAGCCGTCAGCATGGGCTTTGGTGGAGCGGTTACCGCGATACAAACGGTTGTTGAAGAACAGGGTGACTTCGTTGACCGGATGATTGGCCGCGATATACAGGGCATTAAGCAGGTTGATCTGCCCGTCGGAACGCAGCGCTTCAAGCGGGATTTGTGACCCTGTCACAATGACCGGTTTACCCAGGTTCTCCAGCATGAAAGAGAGCGCCGAGGAAGTGAATGCCATGGTGTCAGTGCCGTGCAGGATGACAAAACCGTCGTACTGGTCGTAATGCGCGAGAATATCATCGGCGATGTGCTGCCAGTCCTCCGGCGTCATGTCGGAAGAGTCCATCAGCGGCGCATATTCCTGAATGGTGAATTCAGGCATTTCCGGGCGGTGGAATTCAGGCATTAACGCCAACTGGCGCTGTAAATGCCCTGAAACAGGAATATAGCCGTTTTCAGAGCGCCGCATACCGATGGTGCCGCCGGTGTAAGCGACATAAATAGATTTTTTGGTCATTGACAGGATTCTTTGGGTTGAAAAGACACGTGCGCGATGAGCTGAAGTATAAAGGCATCTGTACCCGCATCCCAAAATAAAAAAGCCCGGTGATCCATGCGTAATGAATCACCGGGCTTAACGGGTTACAGACTTACCGTTATTTCACATCACCGCAGGTAAGGCACAGCGCATAACGGTTTTGCGGATCGTTCATGTTATTGAACAGGTCAGCCTGGGATTTCAGCTCCAGCGCCATTTTGCTGACCGGGGCAGGCAGATAAGCCTGAACTGCCGCAGGCAACATGGCATGTGCCGATGCGCTGACTTGTGAGAACACCATATCGGTCAGGCTTGGCTCGCTGACGTACCAGTTCAGCTGCCATTTCGACACTTTCGCCAGTTCGGCCGCTTTCTTCACGGCATCATCGAAATCACCGAGCTGATCGACCAAACCATTGTTTTTGGCATCGCTACCAATCCACACGTGGCCCTGGGCAATCTCGTCAATCTGCTCAGGGGTTTTATTACGTGCTTTCGCCACCAGACCAATAAAGTTTTTATAACCGTTTTCGATGTTCATCTGCATCATCTGCGAGAACTCCTGCGGCAATGCTTTAGTGGATGCAATATCGGCCAGCGGTGAGGTTGCTACGCCATCGGTATGTACCCCGAAATTATCCAGCGTATTCTGGTAAGTGTTGATCACGCCAAAGATGCCGATGGAACCGGTCAACGTGCTCGGGCTGGCAATAATGTAGTTCGCTGGCGTCGAGATCCAATAACCGCCTGAAGCCGCCATGCCACCCATTGAAACGACAACAGGCTTACCGGCAGCACGTGCGGCGGCCAGTTCGGAACGGATCACTTCAGAGGCACTGACGCTGCCGCCAGGGCTGTTCACACGCAAGATAATCGCTTTGATTTTCGGATCCAGGCGGGCATCACGAATTTGCTGAGCCGTGGTATCACCACCGACCGCACCCGGCTGTTCTTCACCGTCATTGATCGCACCGTTCGCGAAGATAACCGCGATCTGCGGATCGTTGTTGTCTGGCTTAGGTTTCGGCGAATAGTCATAAATACTGGTGAAGTTGAAGTCTTTGGATTTCTTATTCCAACCGAAGGCTTTGATCATCTCGCTTTCGGCCTCAGGGCGTGAAGCCAGTGCGTCCACCAGTTTGCTGTCCAGCGCATACTGCGCCAAATCACCGCCGGTTTTTTGCATACCGGCCAGCACACCTGCGGCCCCCGGGAACAGTTGCTCAGGCGTGATCTGGCGGTTGGCTGACACCGTATTGAGGTAGTTACTCCACAACCCGCCAATCCAGCGGCTGTCAGCATCGCGGGCAGCAGGGGACATATCGTCACGAATCAATGGTTCAACGGCGGATTTATATGTGCCGACGCGGAAGATGTTGGTAGTGACTTTCAGTTTTTCGAGCAACGATTTGTAATAAAGATTATTGGTCGCAAAGCCGTGTAGATCGACCGAACCCTGCGGCGACAGGTAAATCTTGTTGGCATAGCTGGCGAGATAATATTGTGACTGATCATAGCTGTCATCGATGGCATAAATTGGCTTACCGCTATCACGGAACTCACGCAGCGCCTTGCCGATGTACTGCAACGACGTTTGATCGGTGCCGGTAAAGTCGGTCAGCTGCAACACCATACCAGTGATGTTTTTGTCGTCTTTTGCCTGGCGGATGGTATCGACCAGATCAAACAAAGAGTTTTCCTGCAAGCGATTACTGGAGGTACCCAGCAGTTCGCGGCCCCATTGGCGCACTTTATTATTGACGGACGGTTTATCGACGACCGTACCGCTCAGGTCGACCAGCAGCGCACCTTGGGTGGTGTCGACGGGTTTGTCCTGAAATGAAAAATAGATCCCGACGCCGACCAGAATGATCAGAATCAGGAAGACGTTGAGAATAAACTCTCTGACGAAATTAAGAAGACGCCAGGTCCACTTAAAAAAACCGGCGATAATTCGCCACAATGTGCGCATGGTCTCTCCAACAAGACGGGAAAAGTATCGCTATCCTAATGACCTGTCCGGGAAATGTCAGCTTTAAATCATGTCAGAATTTACCAATCACACTACGTTGAAGCGGGGTATCGCGGTAATGGGTGCAGCACCTGCGGTTGGTAAAACAGCGAATGCTTATGTTAACGTGAGGTAAATGCCTATCGTTATCAGATGTTCTTAAAGGAGAGTTTTATGGATGCTCTGGACTTATTACTGAACCGCCGTTCGGCTTCCCGTCTGGCAGAGCCCGCGCCCTCTGGCGAAGCGCTGCAAAATATCATTAATGCCGGTATGCGCGCACCCGACCACGGTGCACTTCAGCCATGGCGGTTTGTGATCGCTGAAAATGACGGCCTGGTGCGTTTCAGCGAGTTATTGCGGGGGGCGGCCATCAAAGATGGCGCTGACGAAAAGGCCATCGAAAAAGCCACGCAGGCACCGCTGCGCGCACCGCAAATCATCACTATCATTGCCGCCTGCAAAGAGAGCCCGAAAGTGCCACAGTGGGAACAGTTACTGTCCGCCGGTTGCGCGGTGCAGGCCATGCAAATGGCCGCGCTGGCGCAGGGCTTTAACGGTATCTGGCGCACCGGTGCCTGGACCGATCACGCTGATGTACGTCAGGCATTCAAATGCGGTCCGAATGATAAAATCGTCGGTTTCCTGTATCTCGGAACACCGCAGCTGAAATCCAGCACACAGATTATTCCTGCCGACAGCAGCGCGTTCGTGCGCTATTTCTAGGTCGATTAACGTCCAGAAATTCACCGGTTTAACGGGAAAAAATCCGATAAACCGGTTATTCGTCGACTTTATGAGCGACCATGTGGTTGCGAACACCTTCCTGACTTACCAATTACCTCGCCAGCAGCTAACATAGTCCTACCTGCAATCAGACGATGCTGCGAACAAAGGAAGGGATAATGATCATTGAGGCAATGAAAAAGGTGCTGCCGGGCCTGTCAGCGATGGGTGCCACCTGATGCGTTTATTTATTGCCGAAAAACCCAGCCTTGCCCGTGCTATCGCTGATGTGTTGCCAAAACCCCATCGTCGCGGTGACGGTTTTATCGCCTGTGGCAACGATCAGGTAGTGACCTGGTGTGTCGGTCACTTGTTAGAGCAGGCGCAGCCTGACGCCTACGATAGCCGCTATGCTCGCTGGACGCTTAACGATCTCCCCATCATCCCCGAAAAATGGCAGCTTCAGCCGCGTTCTTCCGTCGCCAAACAACTCAACGTGATCAAGAAATTACTGCTGGAAGCCAGTCAGGTTGTTCACGCGGGTGACCCGGACAGGGAAGGGCAATTACTGGTGGATGAAGTGCTGGATTACCTTGAACTGACGGCGGAAAAACGCCAGAACGTTCAGCGCTGCCTGATAAACGACCTCAACCCGCAGGCGGTTGAGCGGGCCATTGATCGTCTGCGCGATAACCGTGACTTTATTCCGCTCTGCGTCTCGGCGCTGGCGCGTTCGCGCGCCGACTGGCTCTATGGCATCAACATGACCCGCGCCTATACCATTCTTGGGCGCAATGCCGGTTACAACGGCGTGCTGTCGGTCGGTCGGGTGCAGACGCC
This sequence comes from Enterobacterales bacterium, assembly GCA_003864575.1. Lineage (GTDB taxonomy): Bacteria > Pseudomonadota > Gammaproteobacteria > Enterobacterales > Enterobacteriaceae > Ewingella. Next base: position 25,024 of record BHES01000032.1, on the reverse strand, counting down.
CGTGTTGGGGCTGGTGGTGCGCCGTGATGAAGAGATAGAAAACTTCATTGCTAAAGATTATTTCGAAGTCAAAGCGCACATCGTGACGCCAGCCGATGAACGTTTCGTGGCGCTGTGGCAGCCGAGTGATTCCTGTGAGCCTTATCAGGATGAAGAAGGGCGGTTGTTGCTTCGCCCGCTGGCCGACCACGTGGTGGCGCGCATCGCCGGACAGCCCGCGATGGTCACCGGCTATAATGACAAGCGAGAAAATGACACCGCGCCGCTGCCATTTTCACTCTCTGCGTTGCAAATTGAAGGCTCGAAAGCCTTTGGACTCAGTGCTCAGCAAATTTTAGATATTTGCCAGCGTTTGTACGAAACGCACAAATTGATTACGTATCCGCGCTCCGACAGCCGATATCTCCCTGACGAGCATTTTGCCGGGCGTCATTCCGTGCTCAATGCGATCAGCATTCATCAGCCGGATTTACTGCCGCAACCGGCCGTCGACACCGACCGGCGCAACCGCTGCTGGGACGACAAAAAGGTCGATGCCCACCACGCCATCATTCCGACTGCGCGCAGCAGTAAAGTCAATTTGACCGATGATGAGCAAAAAATTTATAACCTGGTGGCGCGTCAGTACCTGATGCAGTTCTGCCCGGATGCGGTGTTTCGCAAATGCGTGATCGACCTGGATATCGCCGGTGGTAAATTCATCGCCAAGGCGCGTTTTCTGGCAGAAGCCGGTTGGCGCACCCTGCTCGGCAGTAAAGAGCGGGACGAAGAGAACGAAGGCACGCCGTTGCCGGTGGTCGCTAAAGGTGACGAACTGTTATGCGAAAGAGGCGAAGTCGTAGAACGTCAGACCCAACCTCCACGGCCGTTTACCGATGCCACCTTGCTGTCGGCAATGACCGGTATTGCGCGCTTCGTACAGGATAAGGACCTAAAAAAAATCCTCAGGGCAACTGACGGTCTGGGCACCGAAGCGACGCGTGCTGGGATCATCGAACTGCTGTTCCGCCGTGAATTTTTGTACAAAAAAGGGCGCTATATTCACTCCAGCGACACCGGACGGGCGCTGATTCACTCGCTGCCGGATATCGCAGGCAGGCCGGATATGACGGCTGACTGGGAGTCGAGCCTGACCCGTATCAGCGAAAAAAACTGCCGCTATCAGGATTTCATGCAACCTCTGGTTGCGACCTTACAAAACCTGATTGGGCAGGCTAAAAATAACCGTGTGTCGTCAGCATTTCGCACTATCCCGTCGAAACCCGCGGGTGCTGGCAAAGCAGCTACCGGTGCGAAAAGCGCCAAAAATACCCCGAAACGCCGTAAGGCACCGCCCAAAGGGAAGGACGCGACAAATAATGAATAAATTAATAGTGGCAATGTTGGTCGGTTCATCGCTGATGGCCGCCCCGGCGATGGCGAACCGCCCAGGATTGAGCGGGAACAGCACCGACGTCGTGGTGCCGCTGCCGCCGCAAATCTGGGATAACAGCGGTGCGAATAACCAGAACAGCGCGCCGACCTGTCACCGTTGCTGCATTTACGACAATAAAAATTACAGCGAAGGCGCAGTAGTGACCGCGGACAGCGTGGTGTTGCAGTGCGTGCGTGATCCGCAAGTGGTGGGGACGAACGATTTGAAATGGCAACAGCTGAAAAAATAGCGTGTGAGTTTTTTACTTGCGCGGCACGTTGTAAACCACATTATCAACAAAAGGGCGCCGCGTCCGCTGCGCCCGATTAACTGAATTACCCTTTCACTTTCGCGCGAATCGCGTCTTTCTCTGCGTCACTCAAAAATGCCATGGTCAGGCCATTTTCCTGCGCCTGGCGGATTTCTGCCGTGGTCAGCCCGGCTGCCGGTGCCGCAACGCGGTATTCGTGTTCAATTTCGATGCCCTGAACCGCCGGATCATCGGTGTTGATCGAGGCCAGCACGCCATGACGCAGAAACACCGCCAGCGGGTGATTCTCCAGTGAGGAGACGGTGCTGGTCTGGATGTTTGACGTCAGGCAAGACTCCACGCCAATCTGATGTTTGGCCAGGAAATCCATCAGTTCGGTATCTTGTGCCGCTTTCACACCGTGACCGATACGCTCAGCGCCCAGTTCACGAATGGCCTGCCAGATGCTTTCAGGACCAGCCGCTTCACCGGCATGAACAGTGATACGCCAGCCCGCATCGCGTGCTTTATTGAAATGGTTGAGGAACAAACTGCCCGGGAAGCCGAGTTCATCACCGGCCAGATCGAGCGCGGTAATGCCGTCACGATGGGCGAGCAGACCGTCCAGCTCTTGCAAACAGGCTTCCTCGCCGAAAGTGCGGCTCAGAATACCAATCAGACGTACGTCGATATCATGATGTTGGCGGCCGCGACGGATGCCTTCGATCACGGCTTCCACCACGCCTGCCACCGGCAGTTTGTGGGTCATCGCCATGTAATAAGGGGAGAAGCGCAACTCGGTATAGTGCAGACCGGCTCTGGCGGCATCTTCAACATTCTCTTGTGCGACGCGGCGGCAGGCATCCAGGTCGCCCAGCACTTTAACGCCCCAGTCGAGTTTTTGCAGGAAACTCACCAGATCCGGTGCGGTCTCCATCACCTGGACGTGCGGACGCAGGGCTTCGATTTCATTGGCAGGCAGGGTGAGATTAAACTGACGGCCTAAGTCGAGAATAGTCTGAGCGCGGATGTTGCCATCAAGGTGGCGATGAATGTCAGTCAGAGGAAGGCGGGAATCAATCATGGTGTGCACTCATTATTGTCAGAAAAGTGCGATGCATTATAACGGTATTTAGTTGCGCAACAAAAGTGGTTTTGATATTGCTCCCCCTTCGCAGGGGGAGGATCTTACTGCAACGCGCGGATCCCGGCGATCAACTTCGCGACACCCAACGCCACTTTAGAACGCGGGCAACCGACGTTCAGACGCAAGAAACCTTCGCCTTCCACGCCGTAAGTATATCCAGGCATGATGGCCACTTTTTGATGTTCGATCAGCTCTTTTTGCAGCAACTTATCATCAATACCCAGCGGGCGCAGATCAATCCAGGCCAGATAGGTAGACTGCGGCGGTTGCCAGTTCAACTGCGGGAAGGCGGCGTTTAACTGGTCAGCCACATAACGCAGGTTATCTTGCAGGTATTCGCGCAGGGCATCGAGCCAGACATCGCCTTCACGGTATGCGGAGACGTGCGCCAGTACCGCCAGCACCGCCGGGGAAGAAAGTCCGTCGCAGGCTTTGAGCTGATGCAGATAAGCTTCACGCTGGGTTTTATCGCTGATCAATCCATAAGCGCCAGTCAGTGCCGGAATGTTGAAGCTTTTCGAGCCGGAGGTCAGCAAGGCCCATTCACCCCGTGCCACTTCATTCCACGGCGTATGTTTATTGTCGCCCCAGACCATATCCATGTGAATTTCGTCGCTGATCACGCGCACCTGATGACGTTCGCAAAGTTGTGCGATCAACATCAATTCGTCGCGCGTCCAGACTTTGCCGGTCGGGTTATGCGGGCTGCACAACAACAACAGTGTGCAATGCGGCTGCGCCAGCTGTTCTTCCAGCAATGGGACGTTCAACGTCCAGTCATTGCCGTTTTTATCCAGCGGGCAGGCGAGGATCTCACGCTGATTTCCCTGCACCACTTTGAAGAAAGCGTCATAGGCGGGTGTAAAGGTCAATACACCCTCGCCCGGCTGCGTCCACTGGCGGATAAGCTGCGCCACCATATAGATAACCGACGGGCCGTAAACCACCATCTCGCGGTCAATCTGGCTGCTAAAGCGCTGCTGGTACCAGTGTTCGATGGCGCCGATGAAGTCGTCGTGCTTCCAGCGGCTGTAGCCCAGCACACCGTGCTGTAGGCGTTTTTGCAGCGCGTCAAGAATGCAGGGGGCGGTGGCGAAATCCATATCAGAAATGGTGAAAGGCAGTAAGTCGGCGCTGCCGAAGCGGTCTGCGACGTAATCCCACTGGGTACACCAAGTGCCGTGACGGTCAACGACGGCGGAGAAATCAAACTGAGTAGAGGACATTATTTCACTCCCTGAAAAGGGTCAGTACAAAAGCAGAAAAGGGCGACCTGACGTCGCCCTGTGATCATCACTCTTTCGGTCACCGTTTACGCGGTGGCGGTTTCAGACGCGGCGGCCTGATTGTTCGCTTCGCGGATCAGATAATCCAGCTCATCTTTCACCGACTGCACCTGCGGTCCAATGACGACCTGCAGGTTATGGTCATTGAGGTGAACAACCCCGATGGCGCGGTTGGCTTTGAGAACGGCATCGTCAACCAGCGTCATATCATGCACTGACATACGCAGACGGGTGATGCAGTTATCCAGTGAAACAATGTTACCTGCGCCGCCGAGTGCGCTGAGGATCACCGGTACGTTATAGCCTGATTTGCTGGAAGACGGCACTGGCGCTGCGCTTGGCATCGTGTCAGATTCGCGACCCGGCGTTTTGATATTAAAGCGCGTGATAGCGAAGCGGAAGATGGTGTAGTAAGCCGCGAACCAGATAGCCGCCACGAGCGGTACCAGGTACCACTTGGTCGCCATACCGTGCAGAATACCGAAGACCACGAAGTCGATGATGTTGCCGTCAGTATTACCGATGGTCACACCAAGAACAGACATTACGGTGAAGCCCAGACCGGTCAGGAACGCATGGATAACATACAGAACCGGTGCAACGAACAGGAACAAGAACTCGATCGGTTCAGTCGTTCCGCCTACCACACAAGCCACGACGCCGGAGATCAGCAGGCCTTTAATTTTATGACGGTTCTCAGGTTTTGCACAGTGGTACATCGCCAGTGCCGCACCCGGTAAGCCACCGAGGAAGGCTGGCATTTTACCCTGTGACAGGAACTGCGTTGCACTCTCGGCAAAGCCGTGAGTGGTTGGGCATGAAAGCTGTGCCTGGAAGATGGTCAGCGCACCGCTGACTTCACGGCCACAGACGTCCAGTGTACCGCCCGCTTCGGTGAAGCGAATTAACGCTACCAGAATGTGGTGCAGACCGAATGGCAGCAGTAAGCGTTCGCCTGAGCCAAAAATCATCGGGCCGAAAATACCGGCATCGTGGATCAGACGTCCCAGACCGTTAATACCGGCAGCGAAGAATGGCCAGATCAATGGAATAATAAGACCAACAAGACCCAGCACGACGGTGGTGACAATCGGTACAAAACGGGTGCCACCGAAGAAGGCCAGTGCATCCGGCAGGCGGATGGTGTTGTAACGTTCATGAAGAATATAAACAATCACACCGACAATCACCGCGCCCAGAATACCGGTATCGATAGACTGAATGCCGAGAATCATCTGAATGTTATTGGCTTTGAGGATCATAGGGTCGACCGTCGGCAGGGTGCCGTTGGCGGTCAGATAGAAGTTGATCGCCAGGTTCAGTACCGCATAACCGACGAAACCGGAGAACGCGGCCACGCCTTTGTTCTCACGCGCCATCCCCAGAGGGATGGCGATAGCAAACATCACCGGCAGGAAGCTGAAGGCGAACGAACCGACTTTGCTCATCCAGGTGAAGATCAGTTGCAGGATCGGATTACCGAGTGCGGGCAACAGCGTAGTGACATCATGGCTGCTTAACGAACTACCGATACCCATCATGATGCCGCAGAACGACAGCAAGGCGACCGGAAGCATAAAGGTTTTACCTAAACTCTGGAAAAATTCCCAAAGTGTGACGCGTTGTTTTTTACTGGCTGGCATTATCATTCCCCTGAAAGATTAAAAACGAACCAAGTTTTGTTGATGGGCGCTAAGATAAAACGTTTTACCTAATTTAATCGTGCGGAAGCTCACATTAATTAACCATGCCCGCAAGATAAGCTTACGGAATGATAAAACGTTTTATCTAAGTTTCAATTTTGTTAGGCTTTCTTCTTGCGATATCGCAGATTTTGTACAATTGCTGGCAGTGAAAAGGATCAGCAGTTCCGGGAGTTTTCATGACAGGCGTAAAACTTTTTATGACATACGTAACACCATGAGCCAGAAAAAAATCACCATCATTGATGTGGCCCAGCATGCGGGCACGTCGGTGACGACGGTTTCACTGGTGCTCAGTGGCAAAGGGCGTATCTCCCCGGCCACGACTGAACGAGTTAATCAGGCCGTTGATCATCTTGGATTTGTGCGTAACCGTCAGGCCAGTACCCTGCGTGGGGGAGAATCCGGCGTAGTTGGGCTGATTGTCCGCGACATCTGTGAGCCGTTTTATGCCGAGATGACTGCCGGATTAAGCGAAATGTTGGAAGCGCAGGGTAAAGTCCTATTTCTATTGCAGAGCGGTTCCTCCGGTAAAGGTTTGACACGCTGTTTCGAAACGCTGCTGACGCATGGCGTTGACGGCATTGTGATTGCCGGTGGAGAGAATGCCCCGGCCAGCCTGAAGGAAAGGGCCGATGAGCAGGGCGTCCCGCTGATTTGCGCCTCCCGTGCCAGCGGTATCGACGGCGTGGACCTGGTTCGTCCGGACAACATGCTGGCGGCCAAAATGGCCACGGAATACCTCATTAAACGCGGGCATAAGCAAATTGCCTATCTGGGAGGGTTAAGTGACTCCCTGACCCGTGCCGAGCGACTGGGGGGCTTTTGCGCCACGTTGGTTCAGTACGGACTGCCGTTTCGCAGCGAATGGATCATCGAATGCGACTATCAGCAGAAATGTGCCGCGGATGCTGCTGAAACGCTGCTCAAGCACTACCCGAAAATCAGCGCCATTGTCTGTCATAAATCCTCGGTGGCGCTGGGTGCCTACTTCGGCATCATGCGCACCGGCAACCTGATTGGCGGTGGCGCCGTCGATAACTTTTTCCAGCAACAGATTGCCCTGATCGTCATGGAGGATGCGCCGGGCGCGGAGCTGACAGAACCTCCATTAACCGCCATCGCCAGTTCAGCGCGCGATATTGGCCACGCGGCAGCCCGTCGTCTGCTGATGCGCATTGGTGGGCAGAATCTCGAAGCCCAGAGCATTATTGTTCCGCCGGGTCTGATTGAGCGCGAATCGGCCTGAGCCAGAAAAAACCTGCGGCAGAGAGCAGACACAAAAAAGCCCGTCCTGAGACGGGCTTTTGCATAGTGCTTCAGTCAGTGCTTATTGCGCGTTAGGTGCGACAGGCGCGGCCGGTGGCGTCAATGGTGTGGGTGCTTCAGTTTGTGGTGCCAGGGCGTTACCGCCAAAGATACCAAACAGACCGGCAAATTCCTGAAGGCTCATTTTCTGGCCGTTCAGGTTAATCTGGTTATCTGCATACTGGAAGCTGCTGGAGATAGTGTCATCTTTCAGCGTCGTGATTTTGAACATCTGACCCATCGCTGCAACGCCCTGAACCTGTTGCTTAGCCAGTTTCTCAGCATCATCACCGGTGTAACCCTGAAGTTTCGCTGTCTGCGTCGTCATCTCTGTTGCCATGGCAACCGGGATAGTCAACTTTGCATCAACTTTGCTGACCAGCTGTGAAATTAACTGATCGCCACTTTGCGCCTGAGAACCGGCTGCTGGGTCCTTCAGGTCAACTTGGAGGTTGAAGCTGCTCTCGCCTTTGCTGTTTTTCCAGCTCAGCGGTGCGATGCTGATGCTTGGGTTACCTTTGAGCAACAGTGGCAAGTTAGCCGCCAGCAGTTCTGTCGCTTGTTGCTGGTAAACCGCCGGATCCAGCTCACCCGCTTGTGCCAGCAACTGCTGGGACTGCTGGTTATAGCTGTCTGAGAAGGTTTTCAGCGCTGCGCCATCAAGACCGCTGATTCTCACGGTCAGCTTGCCTGAACCGAAATCTGCGCCCTGAATTTTCAATGCATCAAGGGTGTAATCCTGCTGGCCTTTGATGTTGCTGCCGTCTTCACTGAACTTGCTCACCAGTTTGAAGTTATCCAGAGAGGCAGCATCTTTGCCATCAATGTTAACCACAATCTGTTTGACGGTCAGGTTCTGGTCGCCGACGCTCACTTTAAACTGGCCCTGATGGGTATCGCTGTCGAGAGAGAATCCATTCAGGGTGACTTTTTCCATTTGACCGAACTGGTTCTGTGAGGTCAGCGCGATGCTGTCACTTTTGCCATCGAGGGTCATTTTGGTCAGGTCTTTATCCACGGCGACATTGATATCAGCACCGCCAAATTGCAGCTTGCTGTTATTCTTATCGTAATCAACCGGAATGATATTGATAGCCGATGCGCTGCCGCCGCTGTAAGAAACGCGGGTATCAGCGGTAACCAGAGATTTTCCCTTGGTTACGTCAAACAGCGGTTTCAGCGTTGGGGTGTTTTGCAGCTCGGAATGCACGGAGGCCATGCTTGGGATCAGGTTGAATTTTTTCAACTGGGCTGCGGGGAAAGGGCCGTGATCGATAGTTTCGATAAAGGCAATTTCATCACCGGTTTTCAGCGCGCTGGTGCCTGCTGCGGCCGCGGCTGCATCAGGTTTCAGAACAATACGCACCTGGCTGCTGAACAGACCACGTTGATAATCCTGATAGGAAACGTTCACCCCGGCTTTCGGGAATGCGGATTGCAGCTGGCTGTTGGCATTGGTTGTCACTTCCGCCATATGCTGCTCAATCATCTTACCTGTGTACCACGAGACGCCTGTCCAGGCCGCGCCAAGGACCACAATGACGCTTACAGCGACTAACGATTTTTTCATAGCTCTGTTCATCCTTAGAAAATGTCCCGAAAATAAATAACGCCTTACGGCGCTATTTATTGTGGGTGAAGTCGGGCCTAAATGGCAAATTTTTCACTAAAATGAAGGTTTTTCCCTCACAGACCCTCTGGTTTTTCTCTCTCTGACCGGACGTTAAAGACGGTTAAAAACCCGTGCAATACGGCCATTACCACTGACGTTAATCGGTGATTCGCTGGCAGACAGATAGCAAGACTCACCGGGGTTCAGTGCCAGACTTTCGTCACCCTTGGACAGCACCGCCTGACCTTCAATACAGAACACAATGGCGGCACTCTGTTGGACCAGCGGCTGTTCAGTGGCGGACAGGCTGTGAATCGAGAAAGCAAAATCTTCAACCGGAATAGGGAAGTTGAGTTCATCCCCGTGCTTGTTCGGCGTAGTCAGTAACTCATTGGCCGGTTTGGCGGCAAATTTCAGATTCGCCAGCAATTCGGGTACATCGATGTATTTAGGGGTCAGACCGGCGCGCAAGACGTTATCGGAATTCGCCATCACCTCAAGTGAAACACCATTGAGATAAGCGTGTGGCGTTTCGGCATAAAGGAACATCCCTTCGCCCGGCTGCAGGGTGATCACATTGAGCAGCAACGGTGAGAACAGGCCGCTGTCATCAGGATAAAATTCGCTGATGCTACGGATGGTGTCCCACGGCTGGCCTTTTTGGTTATTGAGCGCAGACTTCAGCACACCCAGCGCCAGTGATTTGGCTTCGCCTTCCAGGCTGAGCAAACCGGCGAACAGGGTACGCAGGTGCTCGACATCCGGATGCGTCAGGAATTCGGCAATGTGTGGATTGGCACCGGATACCGGCTGCAACAGTGAAACAATGTCGCTTAATTCACGAAAACCGTTCATGGCCTGGAATGGCGTTAGCGCGTAGACCAGCTCGGGTTTATGGTTAGGATCTTTGTAATTACGTTCTGCGGCATCCAGCGGAATACCGGCGGCGTTCTCTTTGGCAAAACCAATTTCAGCGGCACGTTTACTCGGATGAACCTGAATCGACAGCGGCTGATCGGCGCACAGCACTTTAAACAGGAAAGGCAACTCACCGAAACGTTCCGCGACTTTCTTGCCCAGTTCGTGTTCGAGGTTAGCGCTGATTTGCGCGCGCAGAGAAATTTCCTGTCCTTCAGCATTGTTGACGTACGAACTGCTTTTCGGGTGGGCACCCATCCACAATTCTGCCATCGGTTTGCCGTCAGGATTGGCAATACCGTACAGCTTGGTCAATGCGTCCGTACTGCCCCAGGCGTAATTTTGTACGCCATTGTTCATTTTTTGCATATTTCGTCCTGAAATCCCGCTGATGTGTGGGATGAAAATAAAGAAAACGTCTGTTGCGTAGTAAACAATGACCTTACCTGCATAAGCAACTCTTGATGATGAAAAAGTGCGGTGAGAGCTAAATCCCATAATTCCGTCGCAAGGGCATTATACCTTAGGAATATATGTCACTATACTCGACGGGTCGCCGGCCAAGGTCATGCGTGGGAGCGCAAGGCGGCAACCCTGCAAAACATATAAACATTCATTAAAGAGTGCTAAGGAGACAGTAATGGCAGCAGTGACTCGCATTGAAAAAGACTCAATGGGTCCAATTGACGTACCGGCAGATAAGCTTTGGGGCGCTCAGACGCAGCGTTCACTCGAACATTTCCGTATCTCTTCTGAAAAAATGCCAGAAGCCCTGATCCACGCATTGGCGCAAACCAAGCGTGCAGCGGCCTGTGTGAATATGGATTTAGGCCTGCTCCCGGCCGAGCGTGGCAACGCCATTATTGCCGCTGCCGATGAAGTACTGGCAGGCAAGCATCCGACCGAGTTCCCGCTGGCCATCTGGCAGACCGGTTCCGGTACGCAAACTAACATGAACATGAACGAAGTGCTGGCTAACCGGGCGAGTGAAATCCTCGGTGGCGAGCGCGGCGAAGGGCGTAAAGTTCACCCGAACGATGATGTTAACAAGAGCCAAAGCTCTAATGACGTCTTCCCAACGGCGATGCACGTTGCGGCGGTGATTGAACTGCGCGAAACGCTGCTGCCAGAGCTGAAAGAGTTGCACAAAACGCTGGCGGCCAAATCTGAAGCCTTCAAAGATATCGTCAAAATCGGCCGTACTCACCTGCAGGATGCCACGCCGCTGACGCTGGGTCAGGAAATTTCTGGCTGGGTCGCGATGCTGGCTCACAGTATGGTTCACATCGAAGCGAGTATTCCGCACATTGCTGAGCTGGCGCTGGGCGGTACCGCGGTCGGTACGGGTCTGAATACCCATCCTGAATACGCAGTACGTGTGGCGAAGGCGCTGGCGGAACAAACCAAGCAGCCTTTCGTTACCTCCCCGAACAAATTCGAAGCGCTGGCTACCTGTGACGCATTGGTTCACGGTCATGGTGCCCTGAAAGGACTGGCCGCGTCGCTGATGAAAATTGCCAACGACGTTCGCTGGTTATCGTCCGGCCCACGCTGCGGCATCGGTGAAATTTCTATTCCGGAAAACGAGCCAGGCAGCTCCATTATGCCAGGCAAAGTGAACCCAACCCAGTGCGAAGCCATGACCATGCTGTGCGCGCAGGTGCTGGGCAACGACGTTGCCGTTAACATCGGCGGCGCATCCGGTAACTTTGAGCTGAACGTGTTCCGCCCGATGGTGATTCATAACTTCCTGCAATCGATTCGCCTGCTGGCCGACGGTATGCGTGGCTTCAACGAGCATTGCGCTGTGGGTATCGAACCCGTGCGTGACCGCATCACCCAGTTGCTCAATGAGTCGCTGATGCTGGTTACGGCGCTCAATACTCATATCGGTTACGACAAAGCGGCTGAAATTGCCAAGAAAGCCCATAAAGAGGGGCTGACCCTGAAAGGCTCGGCGCTGAAACTCGGTTACCTGACCGAAGCCCAGTTCGACGAGTGGGTACGTCCGGAAGATATGGTAGGAAGTATGAAGGGGTAAAACTGAGATCAGTTTAATCACCTTGTGAGCGGGGCCAGACGAGCGTTTGGCCCCGTTTTTATTTACTATCCGTTGATTCAACCTCACGCTTTAAAAACAGGTCAGGGCGTGAACCCAACATTACCAGCGTAATTCCTTCCCTGAATACTCAACGAAGTGATGTCCGCCTTTGCCTTGCCATGCTTCGAACTGATCAACGATCCCCTGGGTACTTTCTGCGATGGTCAGCGTGGCATTTTCGCCGCCCATATCCGTTTGCACCCAACCTGGATGAACGGATAACAGCGTTTGTCCGTGCTGGTCTGCCGTCTCCTTTAGCCCTCGCGTCAACACGTTTAATGCCGCTTTACTGGCGGAATAAAGAGGATACGTTGCCGCGTCGTTTTCATTCAAACTGGCGAGTTGTGACGTCATCAGCGCCATGATGCCGGTTTTTGGCTTCAGCAATGAAAACAACTCTGCGGCGCAGCGGACGGGCGAGAACGTGTTGCTCATAAATAACTGAACAATCTCGTCGTCACTGGCTTGTGTCACGTCCTGATGGTCTGGCCCGAATACGCCCGCATTGATGAAAATTAGATCAAACCGGCTATCAGAAAGTGCCTCTTTTAGTGCGTGCCTTTCCGTTGGTTTATTGATGTCGAGCTTCAGCCATTCTACGGAGGCAGGGGCGCCATGCGGTGTTGCACCGCGGGTGGTGGCGGTGACCTGCCAGCCACGGTTTGCGAGTTCATTCACTGTGCCTAAACCAATACCGCGCGATGCGCCAATGATCAGGCCGTTGAGGGAGTCAGTCATTTTTGTCCTTTTGGGTTAATGGAATGAGCAAAAAATGCCGGAACGTTTGTCTTCCATGAAGTGTAGTTTCATATTGTCTGTCCCGTATGCGTTGCGTACTGTGGTTTGCTTAGAAAAGACAAAGGTGAATAAAGCATGATCGCCATGAAATGGGTAACTCTTGGATTTGTTTGTGTTCTGTTGCTTTCATTTGGATACAGCTACGCGAAAGCTACACAGGCCCGGGAACAACCCGCCGGACAGAACTGGTCAACGGCAAGAAGGGACTCCGCGGGCATAGCACCGGATCCGCATAAACTTAAAAGTATCGCGATTGTGCAGATTTATACCGCGCCGACTTACGGCTGGCGGGGGCTGGTGGCGGTGCATCCGTGGATTATTTTCAAGGGCGAAGGGGAAACGGAGTTTACCCGCTACGATGTCATTAGCTGGGGCAGCACCAATGTGGTTCGCCGCGACTACGCCATCCCCGACGGTTATTGGTTTGGTTCACAGCCTAAGCTGCTGGTGGAACACCGCGGTTCGCAGGCTGAGGCAATGATCCCCAGAATTAAAGCCGCTATCAAAAATTATCCTTTTCCGCACACTTATCACGCATGGCCAGGCCCGAACAGTAATACGTTTATGGCGCATATAGGGCGTGAAGTTCCCGAATTACAGTTAGATCTTCCGTCAAATGCAATTGGCAAAGATTACCGCGCCATCACCGACCCGATCGGTTTACCACCTTCAGGTCGTGGCGTGCAGGTGTCACTTCTTGGTCTGTTGGGGGTGACGCTGGGGGTGGAAGAGGGCATTGAGGTGAATGTTCTGGGGCTGAATCTCGGCGTTGATATCAAGGATCCGGCCCTGCGGTTACCGTTTGTGGGGCGTGTGGGGTAAGTTTCTTGGGCTGCAGCCCAAACCTGCCTTTAAATCTTCAACTTCGATCTCTTTTAAAAACAGCAGCTTAGCTGGTCACAATGGCCGTGTTTCAGGTATTTCCGTTATAGCCGCACTTCTTGTTTATAAAGAGGCCACCGCTTCGCGGTCCTCTCCGTTCGGGCTTCAACCCGCGTAAATCCCACGCGGTTTTGCGCCTCTCATTCGACGTCGTTTTGAACTCGGCTGAAATTTTTCTAAATTCAAAAACTGTCCTGCACCCTCCCCTGCAAAGGGGAGGGTTTGGGTGGGGTATCACATGTAAGTCCTTGTTTTTTATGCCAAACCCTCTCCCAACCTCTCCCTTCGCAGGGGAAGGAGAAATGCCAAACTTTCTTTGATTTACATAGCGTGTGGGCGGCGAGCCCACGGTCTTGGGTTTTAAGATTTAAACTCTTTCTCAGCTTTCCAAAAGTCCCAAAAACTTAATCAACTTTTTCTTTAAACTCGCAAAGGTCTTCAATAATGCAGGAGCCGCACCGTGGCTTACGGGCGATACAGGTATAACGGCCGTGCAGGATGAACCAGTGGTGGCAGTCGAGTTTGAACTCGGAAGGAACAACTTTCAGCAGTTTGTCTTCAACGTCTTCTACGGTCTTGCCGGGGGCAAAGCGCGTGCGGTTGCAGACGCGGTAAATGTGAGTATCAACCGCGATAGTGGGCCATCCGAAGGCGGTGTTGAGCACCACGTTGGCGGTTTTGCGCCCGACGCCGGGCAGGGCTTCGAGAGCGGCGCGGTCTTCCGGCACTTCGCTGTTGTGCTTTTCCAGCAAAATTCGGCAGGTTTTGATCACGTTCTCGGCTTTGGTGTTGAACAGGCCGATGGTCTTGATGTACTCCTTCACGCCGTCCACGCCCAGTTCGAGCATCGCTGCCGGAGTATTGGCAACCGGATAAAGCTTCGCGGTGGCCTTGTTGACGCTGACATCGGTCGCTTGTGCCGAAAGCAGCACGGCGATCAGCAGCTCGAATGGCGTGGTGTAAACCAGTTCGGTGGTTGGATGCGGGTCGTTTTCCCGCAGACGGCTGAGAATAGCGATGCGTTTTTCTTTATTCATGAGGCATTGCCCGCGCTGCCGTCAGGTAGGTTTTGCTGCTGAGCAGCCTGAATTTTGGCGGCTTGTTTGGCTTTCTGGCGCTGATCAATCAAGTACTTGCCCGCCAGCAACAAGCCCAGGCCGATAAACGCGCCCGGCGGCAGCATCGCCAACAGGAAGGGGTTATCCAGATGAATCACTTCGACGCGCAAGACTTTGGCCCAACTGCCGAGCAATAAATCTGCGCCGTTAAACAACACGCCGCTGCCCAGAATTTCACGCATCGAACCCAACACGAACATGGCTGCCGTCGCACCAAGGCCGGTCATCATGCCGTCCAGCGCGGCCAGATGCACCGGGCTGCTGGACGCACAGGCTTCGGCGCGGCCGACGACGATACAGTTGGTGACGATGAGCGGGATGAAAATCCCCAGCGCCTGATAAAGGCCAAAGGCGTAGGCGTTGATCAGCATCTGCACGGTACTGACCACCGACGCGATGATCAGCACATAAATCGGAATACGGATCTCGTTGGGCACCCAGCGGCGGAACGCAGAGATCATGGCGTTGGTGCAGGTTAGCACCAGCGTCGTCGCCAGCCCAAGGCCGAGGGCGTTGGTCGCCGTTGAGGTGACGGCCAGCAGCGGGCAGAGGCCCAGCAGCTGCACCAGCGAGGAGTTATTGGTCCACAGACCCTGAACAATTATCTTCTTGGCTTCACTCATCACGGGCTCCACATGGGGTGAGGTGGGAAAGCTGAGACGGCACCGTCTCGATAAACAGCGACGTGCGTTTCACCGAACGTACCACGGCACGCGGTGTGATGGTTGCGCCGGTAAACTGGTCATACATGCCGCCATCCTTTTTGACCGCCCAGCGCGCATCGTCAGGCCCGTTGATAACCTGGCCTGCGAAGCTTTTGATCCAGTCTGAAATGCGTACTTCAATTTTGTCACCCAGTCCCGGCGTTTCATGTTGTTCCAGCACGCGGGTACCGTAAACTTTGCCATGAAAATCCGCGGCAACCAACAAGCGGATTGCACCGGAATAACCGTCTGGTGCCGTAGTTTCAATCGCGGCGGCCACCGGCTGTCCGTCTTTGCGGGCCAGATAGAGACGGTGGGACGTGGTGCTACCGAGTGATTCATCGGTGACGTTGTAACACTCATTTTGCATATCATTATCATAAACATCCGACGGAATAACTTCGTTGAACAAATTCTTCTGCTGCAACAATGCCTGATGTTCAATGGTCGGTTTGGTGAGCATATTGACCACCGCCGTCATGCCGGTCATCAGTGCGCCGAACACTGCCAACGTCACGCCGTGTCGGCGCATGGTTTGTAACATTTTGCCTTTTTCCATGCTGTCCTCAGCGGTGCCCGTAAACGCGCGGTTGGGTGTAGTGGTCAATCAGCGGTACGGTAATGTTCGCCAGCAAGACGGCGAAGGCGATCCCATCCGGATAACCGCCGTAAGTACGGATAAGCCACACCAGCAGGCCGATCAGCGCGCCGAAGATCAGACGGCCTTTTGGCGTGGTGGACGCGGTCACCGGATCGGTGGCGATAAAAAATGCGCCCAGCATGGTTGCACCGGAGAAAAGGCCAATCATCGGCGGCGGATAAGCTTCTGGAGATAACCCCCAGGCCAGCGTGGCGCAGAAGGTCAGCATCACCAACATACTGACAGGAATGTGCCAACTGATGATCTTCTTCGCCATCAGGAACAGGCCACCGGCCAGGAAACCGAGGTTAATCCACTGCCAGCCCAGCCCCGCCAGAATGCCGCTAAACAACGGTTCAGCCAATACCTGATCGGCACTGTGGCCCGAACGCAGGCCGGTTTTAAAGGCATCCAGCGGTGTCGCCTGCGTGACGCCATCGACATTCATCTGTAGCTGATAGGCGCTTAAATCCTGACTGTTATGGCCGGTAAAAATGGTCATCAGCGTATCAGCAAAGCTGACGTGGTGATGTTGCAATGCATCCGGTGGTAGCCAGGTGGTCATCTGTACCGGGAAGGAGATGAGCAGCACCACGTAGCCGACCATCGCCGGGTTGAAAGGATTCTGCCCCAGACCGCCGTACAACTGCTTGGCGATCACAATGGCGAATACCGTACCAATAACCACCATCCACCAGGGCGCAAGCGGCGGCAGGCTGATACCCAGTAAGACCGCTGTCAACAATGCGGTGTTATCCCCCAGACGCTTTTTGACCGGCATTTTACGCAGTTGCAACACGGCACCTTCGGTCAGCAGGGCGATAATAATCGCCAGCGCCAGCTGTACCAGCGTGCCGTAGCCAAAGAACCACACCTGAGCCAGCAGGCCCGGAATACAGGCCAGAATCACCATCAACATGATGGTGCTGGTGTTTTGCCGGTTATGGGTAAAAGGAGAACTTGCAATTCTGAAGGCCATTTATTCCTCGTTCGACATGGTCTGAGCGGCGGCTTTACGCGCCTTAACCCGGGCTATCGCAGCAGCCACGGCGGCTTTGCGTGGATCGCTTTCTTGTTGTGTTGGTTCTGATGCCACTTTTTCAGACGTCTCTTCCTGCGCGGCGGCCATTTTGGCTTTAGCACGGGCAATGGCCGCCGCCACGGCGGCTTTACGTTTGTCATCGGCAGACGGTAGGGTCGGTGACGGTGTCACGGAAAGGGTGCTATCAATAGCTTCCACGACCACGCCATCATTCCCGGCTTTTTTTGCTTTTACGCGGGCAATTGCGGCGGCGACGGCGGCCTTGCGGGCGCTGTCTTCGTCAGTCTGCACCGGTGAGGAGGGTGTGGTCACAGGCTCTGCGGCCACAGGAGTCTCTTGCGTTGCGGCGGCCTTCTTCGCTTTGGCTCGGGCAATCGCAGCGGCCAGCGCAGCCTGACGCGGATCGACATCGACCACGTTCTCCTGAGGCTCAGCGGCTGTTACCACCTCAGGTTTTGCGGCTATCGGCGCGTCGAATTTCACCGCAGATTTCTGATGTTTCTCTTCACGGGCCAGCTTCTCGCGTTCCATACGCGCCTGTTTGGCTTCGAAACGCGCTTTGGCTTCGGTGGCTTTGGCTGTTTCTAAATCTACCGCGCGGATCTCGGCTTTCTCCTGGCGGTAATATTGCACCAGCGGAATGTTGCTCGGGCAGACGTAGGCGCAGGCACCGCATTCGATGCAGTCGAAGAGATTATGATTGCGCGCCTTCTCGTGTTCTTGTCCGCGGCTGAACCAGTAGAGCTGTTGCGGCAGTAATCCTGCCGGGCAGGCGTCTGCGCACAGGCTGCAACGGATACAGGCCTCTTCCGGCTCAGACTCGCCCATCTCACTTTCCGATGGCGCGAGTAAACAGTTGGAGATTTTCACTACCGGCACGTCGAGGGATGGCAGGGTGAAGCCCATCAGCGGGCCGCCCATGATCACCATCTTCTGCGTACCCTGCGGGCGCAGTGCGCCTTCGGTCATCAGGTCGGCAATCGGGGTGCCCAGACGCGCCCAGACGTTGCCCGGTTTACCCATCGCTTCGCCTGTTAGCGTGACGACGCGTTCAATCAGCGGCTCTCCGTCGATAATCGCGCGTTTAATGGCAAAGACGGTGCCGACGTTCTGCATTAATACGCCGATGTGCGACGAGTGATGGCCTTTCGGTACTTCGAGGCCGGTCAGAATTTTTGTCAGCTGCTTGGCGCCGCCGGACGGGTATTTGGTTGGTACCACGCGCAGTTCGATGAGGACACCGTCGGCCTGTTCGGCTTTAATCGCTTGCTTCAGTGCGCGGATAGCCTCGGGTTTGTTGTCTTCAATGCCGATGATCACGCGCTCGGGATGGAGCATATGGCAAAGAATGCGCGTGCCCTCGAGGATCTCTGTGGCGTGCTCCTGCATTAACCGGTCATCGGCGGTGATGTAAGGCTCACATTCGGCAGCGTTGAGGATCAGCGTGCGGGTAGACGTCAGCCCGCCCTGAAGCTTACTGGCAGTTGGGAAACCGGCGCCACCAAGGCCCGCAATACCGGCCTGATGAATCCGCGCATTGAGTTGTGCTGCGTCAAGTTGACGATAATCCGTGACAACGTCACGATCACACCATTGGTCTTCGCCGTCAGCATGAATCAGCACACAAAGTTCTTTCAGACCGGACGGATGCGCGGTGATATGTGGCTCAATCGCAGTGATAATCCCTGACGTCGGCGCATGAATGGGTACGGTGCGGCCACGGCCACGGCCCACGGTCAGCGGCTGGCCTTTTAATACCCGATCACCGGATTTCACGCACAACTCGCCTTCGGGGCCGAGGTGCTGCTGAAGAGGAATAATAAAACGCTCAGATAATGGCACACGGCGCAGCGGCACATGGCTCGACTGGGTCTTCATCTCAGGCGGATGAATGCCGCCGTTGAAGTCCCACAGCTTGTCTTTTTTGAGCGCAGAAAACAGATTAAACATGGCGTTCCGTTTACTCCGCATGAATGACTTGCACCGGAATGGATTTCATATCCCATTTCCAGTTTGCGGTGGTGGTTTTAATCGGCAGCATTTCGATACAGTCGGTCGGGCACGGGGCGACGCACAGGTCGCAGCCGGTGCATAAATCGGTGATCACGGTGTGTACCGCGCGGGTAGCGCCGACGATGGCGTCAACCGGGCAAGCCTGGATACATTTGGTGCAGCCGATACAGTTACTTTCGTCGATATACGCCACGGTGCGAACCGGCACTGCCGCAGCGGCGTCATCGCCCAGCGGTTGGGGGTCGACGTTGAGCAGGGAGGCAAGCTTCAACATTACCGCTTCGCCACCGGGCACACATTTATTGATGTTGTCGCCATTGGCGACCGCTTCGGCATAAGGTTTACAGCCGGGGTAGCCGCACTGGGCGCACTGGCTCTGCGGCAGGATGTCGTCAATCTGATCAACAACGGGATTGCCTTCAACGGCAAAGCGGCGCGACGCATAGCCCAGCAGCAGCCCGAAGACCAATGCCAGTGCCGTCAGCGCGCCAATCGCAACCCACAGTTCAAACATTAGAATTTCACCAGACCGGTAAAGCCCATAAAGGCCAGTGACATCAGGCCCGCAGTGACCAGTGCAATGGACGAACCTTTGAACGGCGCAGGCACGTCAGCCACGACCAGACGTTCGCGGATGGCGGCAAACAGCACCATCACCAGCGAGAAACCGAGCGACGCGGCAAAGCCATACAGCGCGGATTGCATGAAATTGTTAGCCTGATTGATGTTCAGCAGGGCCACGCCCAGCACCGCGCAGTTGGTGGTGATGAGCGGCAGGAAGATCCCTAGCAGACGGTAAAGCGACGGGCTGGTTTTACGCACCACCATTTCGGTGAACTGCACGACAACGGCGATGACCAGAATAAAGGCCATAGTGCGCAGATAAACCAGGCCCAGCGGCATCAAAACGAAGGTGTTAACAATCCATGAGCAGATATTCGACAACGTGATGACGAATGTTGTGGCTAAACCCATGCCGATAGCGGATTCGAGTTTTTTGGATACGCCCATAAACGGACATAAACCGAGAAACTTAACCAAAACAAAATTGTTCACCAGCACGGTGCCGACGAACAGCAACAGGTAAGAAGTCATGACATTGCCTGAAAATAACGGGAAATGGATCAGCGTCTGATCGCGCAGGCCAGACGCTACAACCGCTTATTATCTTAAATAAGCGCCCCGGGGACAACGGGGTAACCGCAGGGTTATTCGGTAAACGTCTCTTTCACCCGACGCGAACGTTTAAAATAGGGCACCAGCAGGGCCGCGGCTAACAGCGCCAATAACAGATTGCGCACCGCCATCTCGTCAGTGACCGGCGAGAAGGCGAATGCTTTCACGGAAAGCAGCACGGTACATAACAGCCAGATGATATACATCTTCGGCACCACGCGGGTGCGTTTGCAAAATTGCCACAGCACCGCGACGGTAAAGGCCCCCATCGCCAGCGTAGTCACTACCGAGAAGTACCATTGCAGCGTAAATGCCTGCGAATTAGTCAGCAGATAGTCCCGTGATTCCGGCATAAATAGCGCCATCGAGAAGAGTACCAGCATCAGTACAACGCTCATCAGCGTAACAACCAGGTACGCTAGCGGAGCCAGTAACCAGCCGCCAATGCGTTTATTGTTTATTTCACGGGTGATCGGTTGTTGAGACATAGTCAGCCTTCGGTTCGATGCAAAATAATGGCAGGTGGTGCCCGTTCAATCGTGACAACCCCATCTAATAAGGCGCAGAAGTTTACCCTGAGATGCCGTATGGCTCTATCGTATTCATGTGATTGATGGGAGTAGTGGATTTCTGGCAATATGGGCGCAGAAGTCTGCGCCCGTGAGGATACTTAGTGCAGGGGAATAAATACTTCGGTTGCGATCACGACCACAACCAGGCCGACCAAAACTGGAACGGAGGTGCGTTTAACCACTTCGAACGGGGAGATTTTTGCCATACCCGCCACGGCGACAATTACGCCGGAGACCGGGGAGATGGTGCGGCCGAGGTTGGAAGCCTGCAACATCGGGATCACCAGATACTCCGGGTTGATCCCCATTTTTACCGCCAGTTTAGGAATTAATTCCACGAAAGCGTAAAACGAGGCGTTACCGGAGCCGGTTGTCATGGCCGCCAGCACGGTGATAGTCACCAGCACCAGCATCATCACAATGCTGCCGGAACCGACGTTTTGCGCCAGGCCGATCAGGCTGCTGATAAAGCCCACCGTACTCAAGCCTTGCGCAAAAACACCGGCCGCGACGAGCAGCATCACGACGTTAGCAAACGCGTCGGCCATGCCACGGTAAGCCACGTCCAGACCGGCAAATACGGCTTTACCGTTACGGTTGCGGACGGTTTCGATGATGGCGGTCAGGAACATACAGATCACTAAAATAGTGATGATATGCAGGTTCGGGCCCCATTTTCCGTCGAATACCAGCACGCCGACAATCGGTGTGAAGGGTAAAATGGCGTAGAACCATGGCGCATTGGTTTCAACCGGCGTGGTTTCTGTCTCAACAATGACGGGTTCGTTGCCCGCTTCGCGTTTGTCGAGGTAGCGTTGCCAGAAGAAGTGCGCAATAGCCATCGAAACGATGGCGGCGATGGAGATAGGCAGAGTGGCTTTGAAGGCAAAGTCCACCAGGGACATATTGGAAGCCTGCGCGGCCAGCACCACGTCGCCTGAGGTGGGTGAAAGGATAATGGCTGCCGGAGACGCGCAAATCGCTGCCGCCGCACCGCGACTGATGCCGACGTTGACCATAATCGGGAACAGGGTGGCCATCAGCAATACGCCAAGACCGGTGGCGGAGGAGACGGCCAGTGACATCAGGCAGGCCAGAATGTACGCCGCCACCATCAGAATATAAGGGGAATTAATCATCGACAGCGGACGGGAGGCCAGTCTGACAACCACATCATTGGCACCAATATGCGTCATATAAGCCGCAAACCCGCACAGCATCATGATCATCATTCCGAGATCGCCACCTCGGCTCATCAGCAGGATTTTCACATACTCGACGATATCCGTCGCATTCCAGCCGGTGGATTTTGCCCCTTCAGGTAAGACGCTATGGCCCATCAATGCGCTGATGATCAGCAGTAATAAACCGCCGACCATCAACACGCCGGTCGGCGAATATCCTTTGATGATATAGCGGCCCACGGCCACCGTTACCACCAGTCCTATCAGTAAATCCCACATGTTTTTAGGTCCCCAGAAATTGTATGAAAATACAAAGGCGGGCACTTTGCACAATCACTGGGGTTACAGTCAATGACGATTATCAATGAAATGTGGGTCAGAGATTGGCAGACGTCATAAATGTGAGGCAAAAGACGCTTAACCCCATCATCAGTCAGATATTTTATCCGCCGACCAGTCAGTATAAAGATGGAGCCGCTTGATCAGCAGGTTCAAAGGCTGAGCATCAGGTTTATATTTATGTTTCACTGCGGCTGCGTCGTAATCCGGCAGTTCGCCAAGTTTGGGAAGCTGTAACATCGGCGCTTTAAGGCACAAGGCAATAAGCGGCATCGGGCAGGGGTGCTGTACCTGTTTCTGGCTGTTGCGATACCACACGCGGGCAATAGGCTGAACTTTCACCGGTCGCTTAATTTTCAACACAGCATGTTCAGGAAGACGCTTAACGTCATTGATTTCGCGCGTGATGTTGTCGGTCCACTGTTCACGACTGTAAGGCGGGACGGAACGTCCGGCGTTCAGGCTTTTATCCAGCTGCGCCAGCACTTCCTCACGGCTGACATTTTTGATGATATGTTTATTGGCCCAACCGAAGCGCACGGAATCCGGATCATTAAGGAAGGAAATCGTCCGGTACGCATTCAGCGTGATCAATCCGCGCAGATGGGTATGCACAAACTCAAATCGCTGCTCGCGCGCCAGACCGGATTCCACGGTCACAATGTGTTCCAGCTCGGCCTTCAGTTTATTCACTTCTTCAATTAACAGCAGAGCAGCCTGATGCTCTGCTGCATCCACCGCGTAACACAACACGCCGGGAAGACGGACGGCAGATTTACTGCTGATATTCTCGCCCTGATGATGAATAAACAGATTCTGAAAGTGTTGAAGCGCAAGTTGGTGGGCGGCTTCACCCACGTGCGGCGTAACCTGAATACGCTCCGCCGGATTGTGCTCTGCGCCTTTGGCAATTTCCGGCAGGCTGAATACGCGCGCCTGCAATAAATCGAGCTGCTTTAATAAACGGCTGAGATCGCCCAAAGCCAGTTCAAGCTCGTTGAAACACCCGTTCATTCGGGCAATCAGATCGTAATCCGCCATGCATCCTCCATTTAGTTACAACATACAATATAGTGTAAAACAACCCAATGTGCACACCTCAATAATGTGGAGCTGCATGAGTTCTGTGTACAAAGTCTGACAGAGGAAAAAGGGCGCGAACGCCCTGATAATGGATAAGGAGGAACTCCTATTTTCAGGCTAAAGCGGGGCGGGCTTCAGCAAGGCGCATTAACCGATAACCCACGATAATCGCCACCACCAACATCAGACTGATAAATCCGGTGATGCCGTACCAGCCAAAACTTTTCCAAAAATAACCACCCAGCGTCCCGGCTACGCTGGAACCCGCGTAGTAGGAGAATAAATACAGCGACGAGGCCTGTCCTTTGGCTCTGCGCGCGCGGCGACCAATCCAGCCGCTGGCCACGGAGTGCGCGGCAAAGAAACCGCCGGTCACTAATACCATGCCGATGAAAATCGCCCAGACGGGAGAAAAGGCGGTGATCAGGATCCCAACCAGCATTAGCGCCGCAGAACCGATCAGCACCGGCCCGCGGCCATAGACGCCGGTCAATGCGCCAGCCTTCGGCGAGCTGTAGGTTCCCATCAGATACACCACGGAAATGACCCCGACCACCGCCTGGCTGAGATGATAAGGCGAACCGAGCAAGCGGTAGCCGATATAGTTAAACATGGTGACAAAGCTGCCCATCAGCAGAAAACCTTCCGCAAACAGCATTGGCAGGCCGCTGTCACGCCAATGCAGCTTAAAGTTAATCAGCATTTTTCGTGGTTTCAGCGAACTGGCACGAAAGTGTTTTGACGGCGGTAAAATACGCCAGAACATAATGGCCGAGGCCAGGGCAAATAGCCCAACCACCGCCACGGCAATACGCCAGGAGAAGAAATCTGTCAGCACGCCGCTGACCAGACGTCCGCTCATGCCGCCGATTGAATTACCGCTGATATAAAGGCCCATCGAGAAAGCCACGACGCTCGGGTGGATTTCTTCGCTCAAATAGGTCATAGCCACCGCCGCCACGCCGCTGAGCGATAGCCCAACCAGTGCGCGCATCAGTAAAATTGCGTTCCAGCTCTGCATAAATGCACAAATCAGCGTACAGGCGGCGGCTAACATTAGCGCAACAACCATCACTGATTTACGGCCAACAGCGTCAGAAACCGGCCCTGTAAACAACAGACCAATGGCCATCAACCCGGTCGATAACGACAACGAGAGGCTGCTGGTTGCTGGTGACACACCGAAATCATGCGAAAGCACGGGCAAAATGGGCTGCACGCAATAGAGCAGGGCGAAGGTCGCCAGCCCGGCGGAAAATAGCGCCAGCGTCACTCGGATAAACTGCGGCGTACCGCGTTTAATAAAGGGTGTTTTTGTACCGGAGGATGGCGGTGTGACGGGAGTCATATCATCATCGTTAACCGAACTCCTCTGACTAACAGAAGAATGGCTGAGATCTGAATCGGCAGGTTTACGCCCGGTGGTGTTCACTGAGGGTCCTTAGCGGAGGCATTTCATACAACTAAATTTCAAAATGTATGAAAATTTTAACAGGACGACTTATTTTGTCTAATATATTAATCTCTGTGAAATAATACATTATATACACAGTTAACTTGAAGATGCATTTTTCAGCATCTGGAAGTTGTCATTAATTCGGCGTGGTAACGCACCAGAAAGTCCCGGTAATATTTCACTAAAAAATCGTCTTATCTCCTCCCGGAACTGCTTTGCTGAAGCGAAGTAACGGTTGTTTCTTACCTCCTCATTCATCACCTTCCACAGTCGTTCGA
>BHES01000031.1 GCA_003864575.1 Enterobacterales bacterium | reverse complement strand
ATCCCGGCTGTTCTTATGCAGCATTTTCAGGGCTATCCGTTGTTCCGAAGTCAGATGTATTTTCATGACGAGTAGCATGATCCTTATGGTTCACAATATCAAGCATCTTCATTAATTACGGGTATAGGGCTTATTAAAAATAAGCTGAGAGGGGGGAAAAATGGCATTACTTTTTTGTAAAGAATTGACGCAGCGGCCGGGTAGCCGCTGCGAAGAGAAAATAGAAGGAGGTTATTCGCCGGCGATTTTCATCTGCGGCAACAGTACGGAACCGCACTGAATGTTGCTGCGGGTTTCGATATCGCTGCCGATGCTGACCATATTGCGCCACATATCCTTCAGATTACCGGCGATGGTGATCTCGCTGACCGGATATTGAATTTCGCCATTTTCGACCCAAAAACCGGCAGCACCGCGAGAATAGTCACCGGTCACACCGCTGACTCCCTGACCCATCAGCTCGGTCACAACCAGGCCTTTGTCCATTTTGCGCAGCATCGCGGCGAAGTCATCGCCCTGACCGGCAATGCGCCAGTTATGGATGCCGCCCGCATGGCCAGTAGTTTGCAACCCCAATTTACGCGCGGAATAACAGGTCATCAGCCAGTTCTGCAACACGCCATCTTTCACGATATCACGGCGCTCGGTGCGCACACCTTCGCTGTCGAACGGTGTTGAAGCCAGCCCCTGCAACAGGTGCGGATGCTCTTCGATAGTCAGCCATTCCGGCAAAATCTGTTGGCCCAGACTGTCAAGCAGGAAAGAGGATTTACGGTAGATGCTGCCGCCGCTGATTGCCCCCACCAGATGACCGAACAGGCCGGTCGCCACTTCGGCAGCGAACAGTACCGGCGCATGGCGGGTGGTCAATTTACGAGGAGACAGGCGCGACAACGTGCGGCGGGCACACTCAGCACCGACCCATTCAGGATTGGCCAAATCGTTCATATTGCGGGCGATGGTGTAGGCGTAATCGCGTTCCATATCGCCATCATGCTCAGCAATCACCGAGGCAGAAATCGAGTGGCGCGTGGAACAATAGCTTTGCAACATACCGTGGCTGTTGCCAAACACGCGGATGCCATAATGGCTGTTGAAGCTGCCGCCTTCACTGTTGGTGATACGCTTATCCGCCGCCAGGGCTGCCTGCTCGGCACGCGCCGCCAGTTCGATACCGCGATCGGCGTCCAGTTCGGTCGGATGGAACAGATCAAGATCCGGAGCTTCAAACGCCAGCATTTCGCGGTCGGCCACGCCTGCAAAAGGATCCGGCGAGGTGAAACGGGCAATATCCAGCGCGGCCTGCACGGTGCGTGAAATTGCATCGGCGCTGAGGTCTGTCGATGACGCGCTGCCTTTACGGTTCTGATAATAAACGGTAATACCCAGCGCACCGTCGCTGTTGAACTCAACGTTCTCGACGTCGCCAAAGCGGGTGCTGATGCCAATACCGGTGGTTTTACTGACCGCCACTTCAGCCGCATCTGAACCTGCTTTCGCCAATTCCAGAGCCTGAGCTACGGCCTGTTCCAGTGTCTTACGCTGTTCTGCAACTTGATTGACTACGTTCATCACTGCCATCACTTATGAGAAAAAAGGAGTGTTATTGCCATTGAGTCTAACAGAGAGTCAGGTGAATTTCGCACTCAGAGCGGCCGGATACGGCTTAACTTGCAACAGAATATGGAGGTATTAAACATAACCATGCATAATGCCGCCATGCAATAAAGCACAATCAAGCTGACAGGAATATCTCAACGGGTATTTCCGAAAAGAGAAAGCGCCCCATGATAAAGAAAATTGACGACTGGTCCGATGATGTTCCTGAAAATGAGAACGAAGAAGATGATGAGATCATCTGGGTCAGCAAAAGTGAAATTAAGCGTGACGCCGAAGCCCTGAAAGATCTGGGTCAGGAAATGGTCGATCTGGGCAAGAACTCGCTCGATAAACTGCCGCTCGACGAAGACCTGCGCGCCGCGATCGATCTGGCACAGAAGATCAAAAAAGAGGGCCGCCGCCGTCAGATGCAACTGATTGGTAAAATGCTACGCTCACGCGACGTAGAGCCTATCACCACCGCGCTCGACAAGCTGAAAAACCGTCACAACCAGCAGGTTTCACTGTTCCATAAACTGGAAGTGCTGCGTGACCGCTTGGTCGAAGAAGGGGATGACGTTATTCCTGCGGTGCTGGATCTTTATCCTGATGCCGATCGTCAACAGCTGCGTGCTCTGATCCGCAACGCGCAAAAAGAGAAGGCGACCAATAAGCCGCCTAAATCTTATCGCCAGATTTTTCAATATCTGCGCGAACTGGCCGAAACCAAAGATATGTGATCCGCGAGTTTCAGTGAATAAAAGAAGCCACCGTCATTCTGTTACGGTGGCTTTTTTTTTGGCTATTCAGGCTTTGTGTTTATGCCCGGCCGGTTTTTCCAGCACGTTAAAACGCAACTTGCCGTCAAGCTCTTCTTCTGCCTCCTCGAACAGCAAAATAAGCGCACCAAAACGCCGTTTTCGCCCGGCAGACAGGTTGGAAAAATCTATTTCCACCGGCAATGTTATGCCACCAGTGACTTCATCCCAAAGCGCATCCAGATTGGCGCCAAAGCTTTCGCTTAGCTCAAACTGACGCGCGAACTCACCATAAAAGGTGGTTAAATCCGGGATGTGATTAAAATCGAAGACCCCTTTTTTCATCGAATTCACTCCACCCGAACAAATTGTTTGTAGTGATCGCGGCTGACATAAATCAGACCATCACTGGCAAAAAGGACTCGGTCTGCCCCGCGGCGGCCGCAGCGGTAATTAATATCCGCCTCACGCCATACGCGCTTATAGGCGCTGGGCAGACGCCCCTCGCGGTTGGAAAAACGATCGCCGCCAATGGCTTTGCCCGGCAGCACCTGACAAAGATTTCCCGCGCGGGCATCCCACCCTGCATCACGCGCCTCTCTCTTCGTCACATAATAATCAGGCAAACGATGATTTTGCCGCAAGTAATTGACTACCGTTTGTTCCGAGGTCAGCGCCGCCAGCGTATCACTGGTTTGTTTCGCCAGCGCGACAGCCGGAAACTGCCCCGCCACGATGCCCAAAAACAATATCAACCAGAGGCAGAGCCTGCGCTGCCATATCATTCGATTCATCGTCATCCTGTCTATTTGTCGTTCGCCGGTATGTTACAAATTACCCAAGTGCAGCGTCTTCACCTGCAAATACTCTTCCATTCCTAATACTGAACCTTCGCGGCCCAGGCCAGACTCTTTTACACCGCCAAATGGCGCCACTTCCGTCGAAAGCGCGCATTCGTTAATACCGATCATGCCGCTTTCAATGGCATCAGCCACACGGAATACGCGTTGCAAATTCTGGGTATAGAAATAGGCTGCCAAACCAAACGGCGTGGAGTTCGCACGCTGGATGACTTCCTCTTCGGTTTTAAAGCGGAAACAGGCCGCTAGCGGGCCGAAAGTCTCTTCTTCAGCCACTTTCATATTGTCATTCGCATCGGCGATGACCGTTGGCTGGAAGAAGTTACCGCCTAGCTGATGACGCTGCCCCCCCGCGACCAGACGCCCCCCTTTTTCGAGCGCATCTTTGACGTGATCCTCGACTTTCTCCAACCCTTTGCTGTCAATCAGCGGGCCGACCACCACGCCCTCATCCATGCCATTGCCCACTTTGAGCTTGCGCACCTCTTCGGCCAGGCGCGTGACAAATTGGTCATAGATGCCATCTTGCACATAAATCCGGTTAATGCTGACACAGACCTGCCCGCTGTTGCGGAATTTGCAGGTGACCGCGCCTTTGACCGCGGCCTCCAGATCCGCGTCATCAAAGACAATATAAGGTGCGTTACCGCCAAGTTCCATCGACACCTTTTTCATCGTGTCGGCGCTGTTGCGAACCAAGGTTTTCCCCACTTCAGTCGAACCGGTAAAGGAGATTTTTCGCACCGCTGAACTTGCCATAATGGCATCGCTGATGGCATGGGTATCACCGGCAACGCCGTTGATCACGCCTGCCGGTACGCCGGCCAGATGCGCCAGTTCAAGTAAGGCAAACGCCGACAACGGCGTATTATTGGCTGGTTTAATCAGCCCGGTACAGCCCGCAGCCAGCGCCGGACCCAATTTACGGGTCAGCATCGCCAGCGGGAAGTTCCACGGCGTGATGGCCGCAACAACGCCGATGGGCTCACGGGTCGCAAAAATGCGCGAGCCTTCTTTCACTGGCGGAATGATCTCACCATTGGCACGCTTAGCCTCTTCGCTAAACCATTGCAGGAAGCTGGCGGCATAGTCGACTTCGCCCAGCGCTTCCTTCAGCGGCTTGCCTTGCTCTGCCACCATCAGTTCGCCGAGAAACTGTTTGTTTTCGATCATCAGCTCATACCAACGGTGCAAAATTTCGGCGCGCGCCTTAGCCGTAGTTTTTCGCCAGGCAGGGAATGCCTCGCTGGCGGCCTTGATCGCTGCTTCGGTTTCCGCTTTCCCGGCTTTGGCAACTTTCGCCACGACCTCACCGGTTGCCGGGTTCAGTACATCAAACGTCTCTTTGGTTTCCTGCCATTTTCCACCGGCGAAAAAGCCCGTTTTGAACAGTTTATTGGAAGTGAGTTTCTGTTGATTGGCTGACATAAGGATGTTGTCTCCTGCAAATACCGCCGTCCTAAAACAACGACGTAAGAATGTATGTTTGGATATTCAATCTATTAAGTATAGCGGCTAATCGCGGTGGCGATGACGGCACCGCACGTCATGCTTATGATGTCAGACACAAAAAAGCCGGTGCTGTTGAAGGCACCGGCCCGAATGGCGAACCTTTGACGGTCAGGCCAGGAACGCGTGCTGATATTTATGCAGCATCTCCGCCAGCCGTCTTACTGGCTCGGTGACTTTCAGCGGGGCGTCATATTCAACCAGCTTTTGCTGATACTCATTCAGTTCCGACAGCAGCCGCAGGTAATAGTAAGTGCGCTTGCCTTCTCGGGAAGAAACCACGTGGTCGGCAGTATTACGAATGCGTTTATGGAGCGCCGACAACTCCTCGCTGGCCGGGACTTCCGCCATTTTCATTCTCTGATGGGCGATAATCAACATCAGTGCCAGTCGGTATTTACCGATGTCATTCGGAAACATCACCAAGAGCTGGTTGAGTTGATGATAGAGCGCCGGCAGATGGTTTTCGCGGCGGCGATACGCCTTAGTGGTTAGCGCTGACACCGCGCTGCTCATAAAGCGATTGAGCAACGTTCGGCCGGTTCTTTCACGGGAATTGTCGCGAATCAACAACAGCACGACCAACGCAATCATGGTACCAATCGCCTGCCCGGTGGCGTTGTCGAGAAAGGCTGTAACGTTGAATTTCATCGGGTTACTCAGCACCAGTACGTTAATGGTACCGGCTAATAAACCCAGCATACCGAGACGGCGCTTAGTCACTTCAATCCCGATAAAGAAGGTCAGTAAACCTAAACATAGGCAGAGCAGGAACAGGCTCTGCTGAGTGGCTGGCATGATCAGCATGAAGTATATCGACCCAACCGGGATCGCCAATAACATGCCCACCACAAAGTCGATTGCCATGCCTTTCGGATTTGGCGTTCGCATCGCCAGCGAGGTCACTACCGCAATGATCACCACACAGCCACTGCCGGAAGTCCAGCCGGTCCACAGCCACAGCAGGCATCCGGCGGCAGTAGCCACAAAGGTGCGCAAGCCGTTAATCATGGCGTGATGCCGTTCGGCTGAAGCCGGTTTCACAACCACTTCACTGCTGAGAACGTTGCTTTCGACACTACTGATGCTGCTATTGGTGTGAATACCTTTCATCAACATCAGTGCGCGGGTTCCCGCACCAATCCATGCGCTGACGGTCAGCAAATTATCGTCGCTGCGCGCCGCAGAGAGCGCCTGCCGCAGCTGTTTCAGACGGCGATGAACCTCAACCGGGGTTTCAGCCGGTTCGGCAAACAACGCTTTAATTTCCGGCGTAATACGGTTCGGCCAACTCTGTAAGATCAGATACGTTTCACATGCCTGAGTGATCATACTCAGCGAGGTGCTGTGCAGCGCTTTCAGGCGCTCATTGCAACGCTGCCAGCGCGACGACTCCATAATCAGGCTGTTACGCATACCATTGAGCGCAGTAGTGCTCTTGATCAGATTGCTCCAGGATTTATCAATATCTTCCTTTTCGCCCTGATTAACGCAAATTCGCATCAGCGCGAACTGATCGAGCAGTAACTGGCTGACCGAACGGTCAACATCAAATTTTATCGAACGTGGTGAAAACAGGAGATCAGCGACAATCGCGCAGCAGATCCCCACGACGATTTCACTGCAACGCTCGACGGCAAACTGCGGTGCCTGCAAGGGCGTACTGGCAGAGGTTACGACAATAATCAGCGCGGTATAACCGGCCAGACCCAACGCGTAAGAGTTTTCAACCCGAACCAGTGTCGACCACCAGGTACACACGCCAGCCCAAATACAGCACAGAAGCAACATGACGACGGGCGCACGCGCGGTAGTCACGATGATCGCCACCGCGGCGATGCAACCAATAAAAGTCCCGATGACACGCAGAAAACCGCGATGCCGGATGGCACCGGCGAAGGGCTCACCGCCGGCAGCCATCGCCGGACCAGAGACGACAATCGCCGCGGTCAACGCTGACCAGCGCGGCGTCTCAAGCTGGAAGTAGAAACCGAGAATCAATGCGCCGAGGATGGCGAAGGTCAGCTTACAGCCAAATCGGACACGCGGAATAAATTGGCTCTTCATCGCGGCTTAACCGAACTCACGCAAGCGATGCAACAATTTCGAGAAAGGCGATTGATGATCGGGTTGCCTGTCAGAATTGCCGGTGATCACCACGGTCGCCGTTGTTCCCGCCGGATATGGATGCTGCTGGTCAGCGTCATCAAGCACAATTTTAACCGGAACACGTTGCGCCAGACGCACCCATTCGAGGTTACTGTCGATGGTCGCCAGACCGTTGGTGGCCGCAGAAGATGAGCTGTTGGTGACGGCGGCTGCCACGCTGTCGACCGTACCGTGCATGATTCGGTTACTGCCCAGTGGCGTGATTTCGGCGCGGTCACCCTTTTTCAGGCCCGACAACTTGGTCTCTTCGAGATAGGCCAGAATATAGAAGGTGTTTTTCTTCACCAACGCGACGGCCGTCGAGCCACGGTTGATATAGTTACCAGGGTGCACGTTGAGGTTGGTGACCCAACCATCGGCCGGTGCAGTTACCACGGTACGCTGGAGATCCAGCACCGCCAGATCGCGTGCAGCCTGGGATTTTACCAACTGGTGCTGCGCGGTTTGTAATACGTTATTGGCCTGGTCAATCTCTTCCTGGGACATAGCCTGCACGCCCAGTTTCACACGGCGCCCTGCTTCGCGTCTTTTTTCGCCGGCCAATGCCTGATAATAGGCAACGTCAGCGGTGGCTTCATCAAGAGCCTGCTGGTAACGCGGCTGATCAATTTTGAACAGAATCTGGCCTTTTTTCACCAGTTGGTTGTCAACGACAGGAACATCCGTGACCAGTCCGGTAACGTCCGGCGCGATGGACACCACGTCCGCAGTGAATTTGGCATCACGGGTCCATGGTGATTCGGTATAGAACGCCCACGCCCGAAAGATAGCGATGCAAGCAAGGATGACAAGGATTAACGTTATTGCGTAACGTATTATTTTTATAGAAAAGTTTTTCACGACACCCTCAGATGAAGAAGCAGGAAATCAGATAGAACAAACAGCAATACAGTGCTGTGTTAAATAACGCCGGATGCCAGACAAAGTCGTAAATCCCGGTGGGTTGTAATAAGCGCCGCAACAGGAAAAACACTACCAGAGCCAGCAGGATCTCAAAAAACACCGGGGGAAACGACAATCCGAAAATCACCATTACCGGAAGCAAACTCATGCATAATTCCTTAATTAAGCGCAGCGGGAATCCGCCCTTCTCGCCACGTCCGCGCATTATTCATTATTTTAGACAATACCGCCTCTTTCTGAGAGCCAGAATTTAGTAAAGAGACCATAGATTTGCCGGGAAGTGTGCGAAGGTAAGCAGAGATAACGCCAGTCAATGCCGAACCTGAGGTTTATCACCCAGACAAGTATATTAGCCTGCTTATTATCAAGTTATCAACATTCTGTGATCATAATCACTTTTAAGCCAGAGTTAACAATGGACCGATTAAAACGTATGTCGATTTATGCTCAGGTGGTCGAAAGCGGCTCATTTACCGCAGCCGCACGTCGACTCGACATGAGCGTTTCCGCCATTAGCCAGACTGTTTCAAAACTTGAAAATGACTTACAAATCAAACTACTAAACCGAAGCACTCGTAGCCTTGGGCTGACAGAGGCCGGTAAAATTTATTACCAGGGTTGCATGAAAATGCTACAGGACGTGCGTGAGGTGCATGAGCAATTATATGCCTTCAACAACACGCCAACCGGCACATTACGCATCGGCAGCTCTTCAACAATGGCACAAAACGTATTAGCCGCGATGACCGCTGAGATGCTGCTGGAGTATCCGGGACTGAAAGTGAACCTGGTCACCGGCATTCCGGCACCGGACCTGATTGCTGATGGCCTCGATGTCGTGATACGCGTCGGCGCGCTGCAGGACTCCAGTTTGTTCTCCAAAAGGCTGGGATCTATGCCCATGGTGGTCTGCGCCGCGCGCAGCTATCTGAGCCAGCACGGCACGCCGGAGAAACCCGCCGATATGGTCAACTTCTCGTGGCTGGAATACAGCGTACGACCCGACAGCGATTTTGAGCTCATCGCCCCCGAAGGCATCACCACGCGCATTACGCCGCAAGGGCGCTTTGTTACCAATGATTCGCAAACCATGATTCGTTGGCTGAAGGCCGGTGTGGGCATCGCCTATGTGCCACTGATGTGGATCATCGATGAGATTAACGCCGGTGAGGTAGAAATACTGTTCAGCAACTATCAGTCAGACCCGCGACCGGTCTACGCGCTGTATACCGAAAAAGACAAAATGCCGCTGAAAGTACAGGTGTGCATTAACTATCTGACCGAATACTTCAGGCAGGTTGGGAAGGTTTACCAGGGGTATCGGCAGGGAAAAACAGGACCGAACGCCTTGAAATAAAAACGGGAACCCAAAGGTTCCCGTTACAACTGCGTAAAAGATGGAATTACGCACTGCCGCCCACGGTAATATTGTCCAGCTTGAGCGTCGGCTGGCCGACGCCGACCGGCAGGCTTTGGCCTTCTTTACCACAAACGCCCACGCCTTTATCCAGCGCGAGGTCGTTACCGACCATAGAAATCTGCCGCATGGCTTCAATACCTGAACCAATCAACGTCGCGCCTTTCACCGGTTTGGTGATGCGGCCTTTTTCAATCAAATAAGCTTCAGTGGTGGAGAAAACAAATTTGCCTGAAGTGATATCCACCTGACCGCCACCAAAGTTCGGCGCATACAGACCGTATTCCACGCTGCTGATGATCTCTTCCGGGGTAGATTTCCCCGCCAACATATAGGTGTTGGTCATACGCGGCATCGGTAGGTGCGCGTAGGATTCACGGCGGCCGTTGCCGGTAGGTGGCACGCCCATCAGACGCGCGTTCAGCTTGTCCTGCATGTAGCCTTTGAGCACACCGTTTTCAATCAGCACATTGTACTGACCGGGTACGCCTTCATCGTCAATCGCCAGCGATCCACGACGTCCCGGCATGGTGCCGTCATCGACCACGGTGCAAAGCTCAGATGCCACTAGCTGGCCCATCTGGCCGCTGAACATTGAAGTTCCACGACGGTTGAAGTCGCCTTCCAGACCGTGACCGACCGCTTCATGCAGCAGCACGCCCGGCCAACCTGCGCCGAGCACGACCGGCATTCCACCCGCAGGCGCCGCGACCGCGTTCAGATTGAGCAACGCCATGCGAACGGCGTCACGTGCGTAAGCTTCGGCACGCACCTCACCGTCGACGCTTTCCAGGAAGTAGTCGTAACCAAAACGCCCGCCGCCGCCGCTGGAGCCACGCTCACGGCGGCCATCATCTTCTACCAGCACACTCACCGACAACCGAACCAACGGACGAATATCCGCTGCCAGTGTGCCGTCAGTGGCGGCCACCAGTACGCTTTCATATACGCCGGTAATACTGGCGCTGACTTCCTGCACGCGTTTATCGGCAGCTCGCGCCACGCGGTCAACGCGGTGCAGCAGGTCAATTTTGGCTTCGCGCGACAGGCTTTGCAGCGGATCGAGGAGCGGATACAGCGACTGATAAGCAATTTCGCCCAACGTGTGGACTTTGCCATTACCCTGCTCACGCACAATACTGCGCGCCGCAGTGGCACTTTGATTCAGGGCATTCAGGGTGATTTGATCAGCATAGGCGAAACCGGTTTTCTCGCCGCTGACGGCACGCACGCCCACGCCCTGATCGATATTGTAAGAACCATCTTTGATGATGCTGTCTTCAATCACCCAGGCTTCGTGGAAACTGGATTGAAAAAAGAGATCTGCATAGTCGAGACGGCGTTCAGCCAGTTGACCTAACACGGCGAACAGGTCTTGATGACTCAGATTATTAGCGGTTAGTAACCGCTCACTGACTAAGGCCAGACTCATAGATTCTTCACTCTCTTTGGGGATGAATTGAGCCGGCCGGAAGCATTTTCATCAACGGCCAGACAATGTCATCGTAACACGGGTTCATTTGTTATAAACAACAGCCTAACACAGCTCCTTTATGGATTCCTGCTGCACTCAGGGCGCAGCAGGTGCGCTAGGTTCCTTTGCAGGTCTTGGCTGACGCAGAACCTCATTGATTCTTGGGTCGCCGATGGTGCCGTCGATGTGATAGCGGATCAGCGAAATTTTATTCCATAACGGTCCCAGTACTTTACTGGCCGCAAAAACTGCCGCGCCGACAATAGGGTTGATCACGAACGCGGTTGCCACGCCGACGGTGGCAGAAATTTCAGGTGCGATCACCGCTTCCAAATCCAGACGCTGATTCACCAGATCAACACTGCCAGACATGGCAATATCCGCCGCCAGGCCGTCAACCAGCAGGTCATCGCTATGAACGACGCCGTCTTTAATCCACGCCGTGGATTTGATTGAGTCAAAATAGAAGCCTTTACCAAAGGTGTCGCTGAAGTCTAACTGGAGTTTACGCATCAGAGCATCGAAGCTCACCAGACGCAGCAGTTGCCCGGCACGCCCACCGCCGAGATTTACAATTTCGCCTTTGCCGAGATCGGTTTTCATCGTGCCATTGAGCGTTTTGACGTCAGGCTTCCACGGCAAGGATTTCCAGTGCAGGTCGAAATCAATGTTAAATGGCGCGCCGCGCAGCGGCGTGGTCACACCGAAGAACGACGTGGCGGCTTCAATATCTTTGCCGGAGAGTTTGCCTTTCAGGCCAGTGCTTTCACCCGCGCCATTTTGCTTCCAGTCGCCCTGCACATCCAGACGCACTGCGCCGGTGTCGATAAGGCCATTGCGCAGCGACAGCTGATCGCCGTCCGGCGTGAGGTCAGCATTGACCCGACGGAAGCTCTGCCCAAGGAACCAGCAGGCTTCGCAACGCAACTGCAACGCGGGCCAGCCGGAGAAGGAGATTTTGTCTTCGGCAAAAGGATTCTGCGTCGATTTTCCACCACTTGCGGCGTCTGCAACGCTCCACTGCGGATTAAAGTAGAGGTAACGGATATCGGCTTTCCACGGACCGCGGTCATTCATCGTGAGTGTACCGTCGATCTCTTTCCCCTTAGCCATCACGCTCATACCACGGTCAGTCTGGGTTGAGCTCACCAGCAGGTCGCTCCACACCTGTCCGCCCAGCGTGAGTTGCGGTGTGGTCAGGGAGATCTCGTGCGGGAAGCTAAAAGCGGGTGCGTTGTCTTTGACGGCTCCCTTGCGGTTACCACTGGCCTTGCCGCTGGTGGCGCCATCAGACGACATCAGGCTCAGCCAACTTTCGCCATCCAGCGCCGGTAAATTCAGCGTCAGGCTACTGGTCTGCGGCAGTGACGGTGTCTTCGACACATTCATCTGCCAGGCAGCGCGATCGAGTTTCAATTGTTTGCCTAATAACCAGCGGCTGTTAAAACGGTCTTTCCCATCCAGAACGCCGGTCAGGTCGAAACTTTTCAGCCCGCCCTTCACGTTCACATTCAGCGGCAGGCTGCGACCGGCCTTTTTATCCAGCGGGCTAGGTAAGTGACTGCTCACATTTTTCAGATCGGTCGTCACAGCGACGGTGTAATTCGGCTCACCTTTGTGTGGCAGAGAGATATCCAC
Source organism: Enterobacterales bacterium (assembly GCA_003864575.1). GTDB lineage: Bacteria > Pseudomonadota > Gammaproteobacteria > Enterobacterales > Enterobacteriaceae > Ewingella. The sequence goes on along the minus strand of BHES01000031.1, from coordinate 18,251 downwards.
AGTGCCTTTCCAGGGCGCACTACCGCTAATTTTACTGGCAGCAGCAGCGGGCATACCGGTGATTTTAGCCAGTTGCCAGTCACCCGCTAACCCCACGTTAATGGTGTAATCATTGTCCAGTTCGTGGGTACTGAACTGCGTCGTCAACGGCTGACCGAACCAGCTACCGGTGAGCTGATTACTTTGCAGATTGCCATTGTCGTAGCTGAACTGGCCGCTGAGGTGTTCGATGGTGCTGTCCAACGGTTTGATAAACAGACTGTTGTTGTTTAAGTTAACGCCACCCGTGGCGCGAACCATTTCGCCGTCGAGAGGAATATCCAGATGTAAGCGACCACTTACATCGCCGCCAATCTGTAGTTCTTCTAAGGCGCCACCCAGAGAGTCTTTTAACGGGGTGTCCATGAAGTAGGTGCCAATGTCTTTGCCTGCTCCGTTGATATCTGCATCAATAAACAGCTTTTCTTTCAGGTAGTCCGGAATATTAGCCACGACGTTGTTACCATCGACTTTTCCCAGCTTGGTATGGGCTGCTTTCATAAACAGGCCATCATTGAGGAAGTCGAGATCGATATCCAGATTGGTCAGCGCTGGCCACTCCGGCTCAAACTCGAATGTTGAATGGCGCAGCGGCACCCAGACCTGGAACTGCCCTTCGTTCTTTTTGAATGGGAAGTCGTGCGGATTGCCGTTAAATGTCAGCGTGGCGTTGTCGACCTGTCCGCCCTGAATCGCGCCGGAGAGGTAATCAACCAGATGTTTACCCATCAGGGTTTCCGGGAAATAGCGCCATGCCTGGCTGGCGTCATACAGCCGGATACCCGTCAAAATATTCAGCCATGGCTGGCCATTGGCAGGCTGGTCGTAGTGGAAATCGCCGTGTGCCCACAGCGCATTGGCTTTGACATCCACGTCTTTGGCCCAAAGGCCCCATCCGTCGTCTGTGTAGCTCCAGTTGAATATCCCCTGCGCTGAACTCACTTCTAGCGGCGCCCGGAACATTTCACCGTAAGGCAACTCACTGTCCTGCAAATTAACCGTCAGCTGGCCGCGTTGCACGCTGCCTTTTAATGCGCCGCTGAAGTGGTTAATGCCCGGCAGCAATTCCCAACGCTGCCAGGTGACATCGTGCCATGAGGCATCAAAACGGGTGTGATCGGGCTGTTTGAGCGGAATGTCGAGCGCCAGCGTATCAATCCTTCCTTTGGGTTGCAGATCCTTCCAGCGCTCCAGCAATTCCGGCGACAGGAATGAGAAGGTCGGAATAATCGGCCCAAGGAATTCAAGCTGCAGCTGCGTACCGCGCAGGCGGAGTTCATCTCCCTGCGAAGAGCCGAGGAACTCGGTATTTTCGGGTAAATACAGCGCACTCAGGCTACCTTTAGGCCACGCCTGCCCGTCAGTTTTCAGGTTGAGTTGCCGGGTTTCTACCTGCCAGCCATTATCCTGACGGCTACCGTGCAGCGTCAGGTTTTCCACATCCAACCGGTGTTCCTGGCCTTTGCTGGTCCACGTCGCTGCCCCGTTTTTCACCAAAGCATCTCCGGCGTAAATAGCGCCGTTGCGCACCGTCAACCAAGCCGCAAGGCTGAAATCCGCACTTTCAAGACCGGTGTTGCTGCGCAGCCAGCGGCTGAACCACGGCTTCATGTCGATATCGTCGGCTTGCAGGTAAATTTGACCGTTATTGAGCAGGCCATTGTTATCGTTAAGATCCATACGCAACTGCACGACACCGTGCTGACCGTTAAAGCTCGACAGGCTGACAAGCCCTTCGGCGCGATGGCGGTTGTGGGTATTCAGCCAGGTCAGTTGGGGAACAGAGATTTCAGCGCGCGAACCGGAAGGCGTCAGGAATGAAATATGGCTGTCACGCAGATCGAAATGGTCGACCTGCTTGAGGAGGATATCGCTGATACGGTTGGCTTCAAAACCCTTGCTGTCTTGAGATTTCCCGCCAAGGGTGGCGTTGATATTCAGATCAAGGTTGTAGAAGGTCAGGTCGCGGAACTGCCAACGGAAATGCAGCAGGGACTGCCAAACGTCGAGCGCCAGCGTGACGCGTTCCACTTTAACGGAAGCGTCAGGCAGGCTCACGCTGAGCTTTTTCAGCTCCAGCGTCGGCCCGAAGGTTTGCCAGCTGCCGCTGATTTGATCAAGAGTGACAGGCACGCCAGTGACCGACTGTACCTTATCAACCAGCTGCGTCTGATAGCGATGGAGTTGAGGTAAAGCCAGACGCAAACCACTGATCGCCAGCGCCACGATCACTACAATCGTTGCGCATGTGGTTAACACTATTCCGGACAGTCGCCTCACACACCTCTCCTTGTTTCCATTCTGTGACGGGCTGGTCCGTACAGACTGCAATGGAAATGACACATTTAAACTCTATATACCCCAGGGTATATCACATCATTACGACGTCGAACTGCTCCTGGTTATACAACGGCTCAACCTGAACTTTGACCTGTTTGCCGACGAAGATTTCCACTTCGGCCAGCGCGTGTGACTCTTCACCTTTCAACGCTTCGCCAACGGCTGCGGAGGCATAGACCAGGAAGCGGTCGGCGTCATAGGCGTGGTGAACCCGCACGATTTCGCGCAGTATTTCGTAGCAGACAGTTTCGACCGTTTTCACCGTGCCGCGACCGTGACAGGTCGGGCAACCGCTGCACAACACGTGCTCCACGCTTTCACGGGTGCGTTTTCGCGTCATCTCTACCAGGCCAAGCGCAGAGAAACCGTGAATACCGGTTTTCACGCGGTCTTTCGACAACGCCTGTTCAAGTGAGTGCAGAACGCGTCGGCGGTGATCTTCATTAGACATATCAATGAAGTCTATGATGATGATGCCGCCAAGATTGCGTAAGCGCAGCTGGCGCGCGATGGCCTGAGTGGCTTCGGTATTGGTATTAAAGATGGTTTCTTCAAGATTGCGATGACCAACAAACGCACCGGTATTGATGTCCACGGTGGTCATGGCTTCGGTCTGATCGATAATCAGGTAACCGCCTGATTTGAGCTCGACTTTTCGTTCCAGCGCACGCTGGATTTCGTTCTCAACATCAAACAGATCAAAAATAGGTTGCTTGCCGCTGTAGTGCTCAAGCTTGGCGGTCATTTCCGGAATGTATTCACTGGTGAATTCCACCAGCAATTCATAGGTCAGACGCGAGTCAACGCGAATACGATCCAGCGCTTCGCCAGCAAAATCACGCAGTACTCGGTGCGCCAGCGCCAGTTCACCGTACAGTTTGTACTTGGTTTTATTGCGGCGTTTGCGTTCCATCACTTTGGTCCACAAACGTTTGAGGAACGCGGCGTCTTGCTTCAGCTCTTCTTCGCCAACGCCCTCAGCGGCGGTGCGGATAATATAACCGCCGTGCTCATCACAATATTCCGACACGACCTTTTTCAGGCGTTCGCGCTCAGCTTCGCTTTCAATGCGCTGGGAAACACCCACGTGCGATGCGCCCGGCATGAAAACCAGATAGCGCGAAGGCAGCGTGATGTCCGTGGTCAGGCGCGCACCTTTGGTACCCAAAGGATCTTTCACCACCTGCACCATCAGATCCTGGCCCTGATGCACCAGCTCTACGATGTCGCGCACATTGAAGTTTTTTTGCTCATCGCGTGCCACACATTCGGTGTGCGGCATGATATCTGAAGCGTGTAGAAAGGCCGCTTTCTCTAAGCCAATATCTACAAAGGCCGCCTGCATACCGGGAAGCACCCGGCTAACGCGCCCTTTGTAAATATTGCCTGCAATACCGCGCTTGGCTTCACGCTCAATGTGGATCTCTTGCAAAATGCCACCGTCAATGTAAGCCACGCGGGTTTCCGACGGGGTGACATTGACCAGTAATTCAGCTGTCATGCTTTCTCCTAAGCTCGCGTAATGCAACAAAGTCACCGTACAGCTCCTGAGTCTCCACCAGAGGAAGTCCCATCACTGCGTAGTAACTGCCGCGAATTTCACGGACGAAACAACCGCCCTTTCCCTGAATTCCGTATGCGCCCGCTTTATCCATGGGCTCTCCGCTCAGAATATAGTGCTGAATATCCCCCGCGGATAGTGAGCGGAAGGTGACATCAGTCACAACCAGCGTACTGCGATAAATATTTCGGTCTGCCAGGGCTACGGCGGTCATCACCTGATGCTGACGACCGGAGAGCAAGGCCAGCATGTGAGCCGCCTCTGTTTCATCACGAGGTTTCTCAAGCACTTTGCCATCGAGGACCACAATCGTATCAGCACCTAGCACCGGGAGATCCTGTGGAGCCACTTTCACCCCGGCCAGCGCTTTATCACAGGCAAGTCGTACCACGTAGTCGGCAGGCGCTTCGCCCGGCTGCTGTTCTTCGGCAACATCCGTCACCAGACGCTCAAAGTCGTATTCAAGAACGGCAAGTAATTCACGACGACGTGGCGAACCAGAAGCCAGATAAAGTGCGGTCATTATTTCCTCATTGAACAGCAAACTGACGGCGGATTTTACGCATCAGCAGGAAAAGCCATGGCCACAAAATACCGTCAACCACGCAGCTCCAGAAAACTTCAGGGCGGAACGAAACGTTAACCACCAAAAACTCAGCCCAGAAAACCATCACATCAACGGCAAGCGAAATCAGCATGACAATTAATGCCTGCTGCCAAAGCGCCATATTGCGAAAGAGCTGGAATTTAAACGCCACCAGATAGGCGGCCATCGCCAGAGCCAAAGCGCGTACACCCAGTGTAGAACCCAGGATGAGATCCATCACGAATCCAACGATAAAACCTGACCCCACGTTAACCCTGTGCGGCAGGGCCATCACCCAGTAAATCAGGATCAGCATTAACCACGAGGGGCGAAACATGTAGATCTCTTGGGGCCAAGGCATCACCTGCAATAACATGGCTATCAGAAAGGATAGCCAAATTATCCAGCGCCCATGGCTCCGGTAGCGATTCATTGCGAGCCCCCGGCAGCAGGCCGGGGCGATACCGGCGTAGTGACGATCCCGGTGGCAGGTTGCGGCACCGGTGCCGGTGGGCCCATGTCACCCGGAGGTGGCAGAACCTGCGGCATCATTTGCATCAGGCGTTCGTTGGCAACGCGGTGGACTTCATCAGGCGGCAGCGGTCTATCCCCGTTGCGGTCCGAGCCCCACAGCAGCAGCAGATAACGTAAACGTTGCAGACCAGCAGTCGGACGCGCCTGGATCACGGTGTAGGCACGCTGATTATCAACTTTCACCGAGGAGACCACCGCAACCGGATACCCTTCAGGGAAGCGACCACCCAGACCGGATGTAACCAGTACATCACCGACACGAATATCGGTATTGCTTGGCAAATGCTCTAGCTGAAGATCATCAGTGCAGCCGCTACCGGCGGCAATAACACGGATGTCATTACGCAATACCTGAATCGGCAAGGCATGTGAGGCATCGCAAATCAGCAATACGCGACTGGTCAGGGCGCCCACGGCAACCACCTGGCCCACGACGCCTTTGTCACTGATCACCGGCTGACCGACATAGACGCCGTTCTGGCTACCTTGGTCGATCACCACCTGATCACTGTACGGGTCATTGCTGGTCGAGAGCACCTGCGCGACCATCTTGTGTTCATCCTGACGCAGCGGTGAACCGAGGAGCTCGCGCAAACGGGCGTTTTCCTGTTTGAATTGACCAAGCAGCATCAGATCGCTGTTTTTGAGCAGCAATTCCTGACGCAGTGCGCGGTTTTCGAGTTCAAGAGACTGGCGGGTCGCAAACGTCGTGGAGACCTGATCGAGGAATTCACGCGGGGCATTCGACAAAAAATAGAAAGGACTGACGGCAGTGTCCATATAGGTACGGATCTTAACGAACGCACCTATCTTACTGTCGGCAAAAATCAGGACAATGGCTGTGAGAATAGCCAAAAAAAGTCGCAGCTGCAGGGAAGGCCCCCTGCTAAAAATCGGCTTCATAAAATATGCGAGTTCCTCGGCAACAAAAGGTATCAGCCAATCGAAGTGAAAGACAACCCTGACAGGAAAGCAGCAAGCGAATGAGGTCGTGCACACCCAGTCTGAATAATTGCTCATCCAGACGGTTCAGTGCTCGACCCCAATTTGACACTGCATACTTTAACGCAGCAGGTTTCACCAGACTGACAGCTACCTTTGCGGGCAAGACCAATCTTCGCTAAATAGAGTCTTTGCTATAACGAGCTTCGCTGAAACTCTAACGTTTTCGCTCAGACTACTCTTCGCTGAATAAGTCGCCGCCGTGCATGTCGATCATTTCCAACGCTTTACCACCGCCGCGAGCAACACAGGTCAGCGGATCTTCTGCAACGATCACCGGAATACCGGTCTCTTCCATCAGCAGGCGATCGAGGTTACGCAGCAATGCGCCACCACCGGTCAGAACCATACCGCGTTCAGAGATGTCAGAAGCGAGTTCTGGCGGACACTGTTCCAGAGCAACCATCACCGCGCTAACGATGCCGGTCAGAGGCTCTTGCAGTGCTTCCAGGATTTCGTTGGAATTCAGTGTAAAGCCACGTGGAACGCCTTCAGCCAGGTTACGACCACGCACTTCAATCTCGTGGACTTCATCACCTGGGTAAGCAGAACCAATACCGTGCTTGATACGTTCAGCCGTCGCTTCACCAATCAGTGAGCCATAGTTACGGCGCACATAATTGATGATGGCTTCGTCGAAGCGGTCACCACCGATACGAACAGAAGAAGAGTAGACCACGCCGTTGAGCGAGATAACCGCCACTTCTGTGGTACCACCACCGATATCGACAACCATGGAACCTGTTGCTTCGGAAACAGGTAAACCTGCACCGATCGCCGCAGCCATTGGCTCTTCAATCAGGAACACTTCACGGGCACCCGCACCTTGAGCAGATTCGCGGATGGCACGGCGTTCTACTTGCGTAGCACCGACCGGCACGCAGACCAGCACGCGCGGACTTGGGCGCATGAAGCTGTTGCTGTGAACTTGCTTGATGAAGTGCTGTAGCATTTTTTCGGTCACGAAGAAGTCGGCGATAACACCGTCTTTCATCGGGCGAATAGCCGCGATATTGCCGGGAGTACGACCCAACATCTGTTTAGCATCATGGCCGACAGCCGCAACACGTTTAGGTGAACCAGCACGATCCTGACGAATAGCCACAACTGATGGCTCATTCAGCACGATGCCTTGTCCTTTTACATAGATGAGGGTATTGGCGGTACCCAGGTCGATGGACAAGTCGTTGGAAAACATGCCACGAAATTTCTTAAACATAACGAAAGGATAATCCTGCTAGCTGGGGGCGGAAAATAAAATCCGCCTACTTTACCAACCACGCGAAGCAGCGACAAGGCGTAAAAACGTCCTGCTTCGGTGAAATTGTCCACGATGTCGGCGACTTAACCTGCTGTTACTCTGACTGCAAAACATGCTGCACTCAATTTCCGAGTCCCAGACTCAGATATTTTGAATACAGATCTTTTACAGGAATAAACAAAAGCGCCAACACCGCACATGAATTCTTGCACTTACACCGGGATCCCCTGCAACAGCAAGCTGTTAGAGACATAACACAAGCTTTCTATAACAAGAACCGGTTAAAGGCTGGGTCATTCTACGTTAAATATTCCCATTACGGTCAGTTTAAACACCACCGTTGTGTGAATATTTTTTGCTGACAGGATCGACAGCCTGCAGGCCAGCAAAAAAATCCCCCTGGCCGCCATGAATGCCCTTTTCAACCAGCATCGCCCACTCTTCTTTGGTTCGTATGCCGGAAGCGTAGACCCTGGCCTACGTTCCTTCACACGCCCCGATCAGGCTTTGTACAAACAGTTGATTTTCAACCCTCTTATCAATGTCGCGTACCAGACCGGGATGAAGCTTAACTCGTTCGACTGGGAAGATTTTAAGATAAGAGGTACTCACCACGGTTAATCCGGCCTGCGAAACGGCCAGACGACACCCCATTCCCTGCAACAAACGTATCGCAGGGCGGAGGCGGTCAATATGTTGACAGAGATCGGCCTCAGCAAGTTCAATCAGAATTCGGCGACGCTGTTTTTTTTCACACTGCAGTAGCGTATCACGCAACCAGCGGATAAAAGAGCGCTGCAATAATGAATCAACCGTCAGGTGAAATGCCAACGTTTCGTCCGGCCAGTGGCTCAGTAACGGAATAATCTGAGAAAGCATCCGCCGGTCGTAGCTTTGCGACATCCCAAATTGCATAACCAGCGGAATAAACTCTGCCGCCAGCAACTCCTGTTCACCATCAAAAATACGCCGTTGCACTTCACGGTGGTCCAGTTGCCCTTCTGTGGTAAAGGCCGGCTTCTGATAGAGGCGCGGGCCACCGCGGGCTAAGGTGTTTTCCAGCAACGTGCGCCATTTGACACTACCACGCCCTTTCTCCGGCACTTTTCTGTCGTAAATCGACCAACTGTTGCTGCCCTGGAACGCCGCATTGCGGGTGGCCTGTTCGGCATAGTCCATGACCTCTTCGGGTAACTGGCCGAAACGGTAGGCGCTGATACCTATATAGAGAAGCGCATCGCGGTCGATATGATTCGACGTCGGCAACGCGCCGAGCGCATTGACTAGCTGGGCAGCCATCACTTCCGCCTCTTTCAGGGTTCGATGCGGCAGCAGTACGGCAAAATCAGTGTGGAAGTAGCGAGCCAGTAATGCGTCGGAATAGCGCATTACAAAAGTAGAAAGAAGATTGACCATCGCCGAGCGCATTTCATCAACGGGCCGCTGTCCGTGAGTATCACGCAGAGTATCGAAATCAGGGAGACGCAACAGCATAACAATACCGTGCGATCCTTCTTCTTCAAGCTGTGTTGCCAGTTGGTTGTCGAAAAACAGCCGGTTACTCAGCCCGGTTTGCGAGTCCTGCTGGGCGAAGGCACGGATCAGGGTATCCACGCGGCTACGCTGCTCACGGGCTTCGCTGAGATCTGCCAGCAGTGCATCAATGGCGCCACTGGCAAAAGGTGGCCATTCGGTGATATCCCCGCGAGTCAGCCCTTCGCGCTCACCACGCAAAATACGTGACGCCCGCTCTTCCAACTTCTCCAATCCGGCAGTTTCGGCACGCAGCCAGCGGAAACTCAGCAAAACAGCGATAATCATCAGAATGATAGCCACGCTGATAGTAAAGGTGGAACGCAGCGATCGGGTATAAGTGCCAATAGGATCAACATAGACAATCTGCATCGACATTGACGGGTGATGCATCAGAGGCAAGGTTATGGTGACGTAATCGGGATAGTTGTTTTCCCACGCACTGTGCAAATCCGGCGTTTCGCGATAGGTAAAATGTGGGGTTTTGTGCTCAAAGATAGTCACTTCGTTGACGTCGAGCATCCGCATTGCCATGGACATCCAGTTTTCCGGCGGCTGTGAGTTCGAAAGCAGTGATTGGTCGTAAGTCGTTGCCAGCGCGCGTAAATGCTGCTCGGTATTTTGTTTATTCAAATAGACAAAACTGAAGGTGACGCCCAGCAACATCAATATCATTGCCAGTGCGACCAACATGGAAATCAGTGCCGCCAGTCTGTTAGTAAATCGCATCCCTGTGCCTTACCCGTTACTGTGGAAATGAATGAGACAATCTCCGGCAAAAGCCTTTTACCACAGGCCGCCATTGAAAGGCCGCTACTATAAAACATATGCAACACAACGCCGGTAACGTTTTATGCGGATTTGTGAATAAGGTTACGTTCATCATCGGCATCGTTGTCTCATGTCAGCCCAGAGGGCGCAAATTGGGTTATATTCATAGCATAGCAACTGAATAACCAATCAATTCAGAATTCTTATGGAGATGGGTAATGCGAGCACTTTTATTAGAACAGAATGATGGCAAAACCGTAGCGGCCGTCGGTCAGATCAGCGCAGAACAATTGCCGGAAGGCGACGTGGTGGTCGATGTAGATTGGTCCAGTCTCAATTACAAAGACGCCATGGCAATCACCGGAACGGGCAAAATTATTCGTCAATTCCCGATGGTTCCGGGAATTGATTTCGCCGGACGCGTCAGCAGCAGCCAGGATAAGCGTTACGACGTCGGGCAACAGGTCGTACTTACCGGCTGGGGCGTAGGCGAAACCCATTGGGGCGGTCTGGCTGAGCAGGCTCGCGTTAAAGGCGACTGGCTGGTGACGTTACCGGAAGGGCTTGATGCCCGCCATGCCATGATAATCGGTACCGCCGGTTTTACTGCCATGCTCTGCGTGATGGCACTCGAGGAAGGCGGTGTGCTGCCTGACAGCGGCGAAGTGATTGTCAGCGGCGCAAGCGGCGGTGTCGGCAGCACCGCAATTACCCTGCTGGCGACACTGGGCTACGACGTCGTCGCCATCAGCGGGCGCGCCAGCAATACTGATTATTTGACGCAACTTGGCGCAAAAAGGGTATTAAGCCGTGAGGAGTTCAGCAAAGAAGGTCGTGCGCTGGATAAACAACTCTGGGCGGGCGCTATCGATAGCGTCGGTGACCAGACCCTGGCGACACTGCTGTCGCAAACAGTATATGGCGGCACCGTCGCAGCCTGCGGTCTGGCGGGCGGTTACCAGCTCCCCACTACGGTGATGCCTTTTATACTGCGCAACGTACGCTTGCAGGGCATTGATTCGGTAATGTGCCCGCTACACCGACGCATGGACGCCTGGGAACGTCTGGCGCAAACGTTACCAGCGTCCTTCTACGAACGCGCTGCCACGGAAATTAGCCTTGAAAAAGTACCTGAGACAGCGGCGGGTATCATGGCAAATACCGTCACCGGGCGGACACTGGTAAAAGTGCGCGCCTGACACCCCCTGAAATATCCGGGCATCCCTCGCGGTGCCCTGTATATCACCCGTTTTACCCTCTCCGAAATTTCGTATTTTCCACGGTTTCCTCGCTAAATCGACGTTTACCCGCCATTCTTTAGTCATATTCATCAATAACTATAATGATTAAACAATCCCGGAGCAGGTCATGAACAAACTTCGCAAACTGACCGAGGCGGATATCACGCCGGAAAGTATTTTTCACGACCGCCGCAAAGTGTTGCAGGCTCTGGGCATCAGCGCCGCAGCGCTGGCTTTGCCACAGAGCGCTAACGCCGATTTGCTTTCCTGGTTTAAAGGTAACGATCGTCCGAAAGCCCCGTCGGGTAAAACGCTCGACTTCACCAAACCGGCGGCTTATCAAAGTGATTTACCCCTGACGCCGGAAGACAAAGTCACCGGCTACAACAACTTCTATGAATTTGGGCTGGATAAAGCCGATCCAGCCGCCAATGCCGGTCAGTTAGTTACATCGCCGTGGAAAATCGTCATTGATGGTGAGGTCGGTAAACCGATCACGCTGGATATGGATGACATCATGAAGCGCTTCCCACTCGAACAACGCATCTACCGTATGCGCTGTGTTGAAGCTTGGTCAATGGTCGTGCCATGGATTGGCTTCCAGTTAAGCAACATTATTAAACTGGCTGAACCGAACAGTAATGCACGATTTGTGGCCTTTAAAACCCTGTATGACCCAGAGCATATGCCTGGCCAGAAAGACCGCTTCATTGGCGGCGGGCTGGATTATCCCTATGTCGAAGGTTTACGCCTCGATGAAGCGATGAACCCGCTGACCATGCTGACCATGCTGACCGTCGGCGTCTATGGCAAAGCGTTGCCACCGCAAAACGGCGCACCCATCCGGCTGACCGTTCCCTGGAAATATGGTTTTAAAGGGATTAAATCCATCGTCAATATCAGCCTGACCCGCAACCAGCCGCCAACGACCTGGAATCAGATCGCTACCAATGAATACGGCTTTTATGCCAATGTGAACCCGCACGTTGACCACCCGCGCTGGTCACAGGCGACCGAACGCTTTATCGGATCCGGTGGCATTCTGGACGTACAACGCCAGCCAACGTTGCTGTACAACGGCTATGGCGAACAGGTGGCATCGATGTATCGTGGGCTGGATCTGCGCACTAACTATTGATTTTCTCTGTGAATTTATGAGGCACTTTCAATGCGGCGTTTAAGCCTGACACAAATTAAGTGGTTGAAGGTGGTTATCCATCTGGCCGCTTTTCTGCCTTTTCTATGGTTATTGTTGTCAATTAACCAAGGTTGGTTCAGCGCCGACCCGGCCAAAGACATTCAGCATTTTACCGGCAGGATGACGCTTAAATTATTGTTGGCGACCCTGCTTATCACGCCAGTGGCGCGTTACGGCAAGCAACCGTTGCTGATCCGTGTACGCCGCCTGGTGGGGTTATGGTGTTTTGCCTGGGGAACTTTGCATCTTCTGAGCTACTCCTTCCTGGAGCTCGGCATTAATAATCTGGCGCTGCTGGGCAGCGAGCTGATTTCGCGTCCTTATCTGACGCTTGGCATCATCAGTTGGATAATCCTGCTAGCGCTGGCCTGTACATCGACTCTGTGGTCCCAGCGAAAATTAGGCGGGAAATGGCAAACGCTGCATAACTTCATTTATGTTGTCGCCATTCTGGCACCTATTCACTATCTTTGGTCCGTTAAAATATTGTCGCCACAACCCATTATCTATGCCGTAATTGCTGCGATATTGTTGGCATTACGCTACAAGAAATTCCGTCAGTGGTTGCGATAAGCCTCGGAACTTTTCTGTGTTCTACCCCTCAAAAAACCATAGTAAAAACCCTCAGTTGAAGCCTGAGGGTTGATTATCTTCGCTGATAAGACCAGTATTTAGCTGCGAATTGCCACGATATCATTATAATGCCCGACCTCATGCTGAACAGCCGGGTTGATTTGCCGCGAAAAAGGTGACAAATCGGTGACATCAGGGTATTTTCTACAATCTTTGTCTAATTGCCGGAGATAGGCTCACAATGGCGGATAAGTTTGACATTTTGCTACTCAACGGACCTAACCTGAATTTGTTAGGGACGCGTGAGCCTGAAACCTACGGAAGCACCACGCTCAACGATATTGTTAAAGGTTTAGAACAGCAGGCAGCCGCAGCCAACGTTGCGCTCAGCCATCTGCAATCCAACGCAGAGCATCTCCTGATTGATAGAATCCATCAGGCACGCGGAAACACCGATTTTATCTTGATCAACCCCGCAGCCTTTACCCATACCAGCGTGGCGCTACGCGATGCGTTGTTGGCAGTGCAGATCCCATTTATTGAGATCCACCTGTCGAATGTACACGCCCGCGAATCCTTCCGGCACCATTCCTATCTTTCAGATATCGCAGTGGGCGTTATCTGCGGACTTGGCGCAGATGGCTACCATTTTGCTTTACAGGCAGCGGTTAATCGCTTGTCTAAAACCCATTAATTTCTACGCAACAAGAGTACGGAATCACACCCATGGATATTCGTAAAATCAAAAAACTGATCGAACTGGTTGAAGAGTCAGGTATTTCTGAACTGGAAATTTCTGAAGGCGAAGAATCAGTGCGCATCAGCCGTGCAGCTCCTGCACCGGCTTATCCTATGATGCAGCAGGCTTACGCCATGCCAATGCAACAGCAACCAGGTTTGGCTGCCGCTGTAGCACCGGTCGCAGCACCTGTTGAAGCAGCTCCGGCCGCGATCAGCGGGCATATCGTCCGTTCACCGATGGTGGGTACTTTCTACCGCACGCCAAGCCCGGATGCGAAAGCCTTCGTGGAAGTCGGCCAGAAAGTTAACGCAGGTGACACCCTGTGCATCGTTGAAGCAATGAAAATGATGAACCAAATTGAAGCAGACAAATCTGGCGTGGTTAAAGCCATTCTGGTGGAAAGCGGCCAGCCGGTTGAATTCGACGAGCCGCTGGTCGTCATCGAATAACGAGGCGTACCATGGTAGATAAAATTGTTATCGCGAACCGCGGTGAGATCGCGTTACGTATTTTGCGTGCCTGTAAAGAACTGGGCATCAAAACCGTAGCCGTCCACTCCACGGCTGACCGCGACCTGAAGCACGTACTGTTGGCAGACGAAACCGTCTGTATCGGCCCTGCTCCTTCAGTAAAAAGCTATCTGAACATCCCGGCTATCATCTCTGCGGCTGAAATCACTGGCGCGGTGGCTATCCACCCTGGCTACGGTTTCCTGTCCGAGAATGCCGACTTCGCTGAACAAGTTGAGCGCTCCGGCTTCATCTTTATCGGTCCGAAAGCAGAAACTATTCGCCTGATGGGCGACAAAGTGTCTGCAATCAGTGCGATGAAAAAAGCAGGCGTCCCTTGCGTACCAGGTTCTGACGGCCCTCTGGGCGACGACATGGACCAGAACCGTGCCCATGCAAAACGCATTGGTTATCCGGTGATCATCAAAGCCTCTGGCGGCGGCGGTGGTCGTGGTATGCGCGTTGTGCGTGCCGACAAAGATCTGGAACAGTCCATCACCATGACCCGTGCTGAAGCCAAAGCGGCTTTCAACAACGACATGGTTTACATGGAAAAGTATCTGGAAAACCCACGCCATATCGAAGTTCAGATTTTGGCCGACGGTCAGGGCAACGCAATCTATCTGGCAGAACGTGACTGCTCTATGCAGCGTCGTCACCAGAAAGTCGTCGAAGAAGCACCAGCACCAGGCATCACGCCTGAACTGCGTCGCTACATCGGCGAACGTTGCGCTAAAGCCTGCGTGGACATCAACTACCGCGGTGCGGGTACTTTTGAGTTCCTGTATGAAAACGGCGAGTTCTATTTCATCGAAATGAACACCCGTATTCAGGTTGAGCATCCGGTTACTGAGATGATCACTGGCGTGGATCTGATCAAAGAGCAGCTGCGTATTGCTGCCGGTCAGCCACTGTCGATCAAACAGGATGAAGTACGCATTCAGGGCCATGCGGTCGAATGTCGTATCAATGCTGAAGATCCGAATACCTTCCTGCCAAGCCCGGGCAAGATCACCCGCTTCCACGCTCCTGGTGGTTTCGGTGTGCGTTGGGAATCGCATATTTACGCTGGCTATACCGTGCCGCCGTACTACGATTCCATGATCGGCAAGCTGATCACTTACGGTGAAAACCGTGATGTAGCTATTGCCCGCATGAAAAACGCACTGGCTGAATTGATCATTGATGGCATCAAAACCAACATTGATCTGCAGATGCGTATCATGACCGACGAAAACTTCCAGCACGGTGGCACCAATATCCACTATCTGGAAAAGAAACTCGGATTGCAGGAAACCTAAGAACGTACTCTTTACGTACACTCTTATCAGGGCCGGATATTCCGGCCTTTTTTTCGTTTGGGACTTTCATTATGAAGACTCAGAAAATAGATAAACGCTTTCTACAGGCGAACAGGGAAGCCCGCTGGGCATTGGGTTTGACGCTGGCATACCTCCTGTCGTGGTGTCTGGCAGCCTACCTACCGGACAATAAACAGGGTATCACCGGCCTCCCGCACTGGTTTGAAATGGCCTGTCTGCTGGTTCCGCTGATTTTTGTATTACTGAGCTGGTTGATGGTCCGGGTGATTTACCGCGATATGCCGCTGGAGGACAACCATGCAGACTGAAGTCTTACTGCCGCTGGTAGCCTATCTGCTGTTGGTGTTCGGGCTGTCGGTCTATGCCTACACCCGTCGTCAGTCAGGAAGCTTTCTCACCGAGTACTTCCTCGGTAACCGTTCAATGGGCGGCTTCGTTCTGGCCATGACCCTTACCGCCACCTATATCAGCGCCAGTTCGTTTATCGGCGGGCCAGGTGCAGCGTATAAATTTGGTCTTGGATGGGTGCTGTTGGCGATGATCCAGCTGCCCGCCATTTGGCTATCACTGGGTATTCTCGGCAAGAAATTCGCCATTCTCGCCAGACGCTACAATGCCGTGACGCTCAACGACATGCTCTATGCACGCTATAAAAGCCGTCTGCTGGTGTGGCTCGCGAGTTTCAGCTTGCTGGTGGCATTTCTTGGCGCCATGACCGTACAGTTCATCGGCGGTGCACGCTTGCTGGAAACCGCGGCAGGCATTCCCTACGACACCGGCCTGTTGATTTTCGGCGTCAGTATCGCGCTGTACACCGCCTTTGGCGGCTTTCGCGCCAGCGTGCTCAATGACGCCATGCAAGGTCTGGTGATGCTGCTCGGCACTATTCTGCTGCTGGTTGCCGTGATCCATGCAGCCGGTGGTCTGCACAGTGCGGTGGATAAGCTACAACAAATCGATCCCAAACTGGTCTCCGTGAGCGGTGCTGGTGACGTGCTTTCACTGCCGTTTATGGCGTCGTTCTGGGTGCTGGTTTGCTTCGGCGTCATTGGCCTGCCGCATACTGCCGTACGCTGTATCTCGTACAAAGACAGCAAAGCCGTTCACCGTGGCATCGTGCTCGGTACGCTGGTGGTGGCGATTCTGATGTTTGGTATGCATCTGTCTGGAGCGCTGGGCCGGGCCATCTTGCCGGACCTGAAAATTCCCGATCAGGTTATTCCAACGCTGATGATCACCGTACTGCCAGCCTACGCTGCAGGGATTTTTCTCGCCGCGCCGATGGCGGCGATTATGTCCACCATCAACGCGCAGCTGTTGCAGTCGTCAGCAACGATCGTTAAAGATCTCTACCTGGGCGTTCGCCCGGAACAGATCACCAACGAGAAGCGCCTGAAGCGTTTTTCCAGCTGGGCAACTTTCGTACTTGGTTTGCTGGTGTTGCTGGCCGCATGGCGTCCGCCAGAGATGATTATCTGGCTTAATCTGCTGGCCTTCGGCGGGCTGGAAGCGGTATTCCTGTGGCCACTGGTGCTCGGGCTTTATTGGGAACGCGCCAATGCAGCAGGCGCGCTCAGCTCAATGATTGTTGGTGCGGTTTGTTATACCCTGCTTGCCAGTTTTGACCTGCATCTCGCCGGTCTGCATCCGATTATACCGTCGCTGTTGCTCAGCCTGATGGCCTTTTACATTGGCAATAAGTTTGGCGACAGACGAGCTGAACCCGCGTTGAAGCCGTCCTGAGGGGCGGCTCCATTTTTACCGCATGCTAAGAAGAGAACTGCTATGCCTTGGATCCAACTGAAAATTAACACCACCGGTAACGACGCGGAAACGCTCAGCGACGCGCTTATCGAAAGTGGTGCCGTGTCTGTGACTTTCCTGGACACCCATGACAATCCGGTGTTTGAACCACTGCCAGGCGAAACCCTGCTGTGGGGCGATACCGACGCCATCGGCCTGTATGACGCAGAAACCAACATGGTGGCCGTGGTTGCCATGCTGGAAAACGAGCCGCTGCTGGGCAAAGGCTTTGCGCATAAAATTGAGCAGTTGGAAGATAAAGACTGGGAGCGCGAGTGGATGGATAACTTCCACCCGATGCGTTTCGGCCAGCGTCTGTGGATTTGCCCAAGCTGGCGCGACGTACCAGACCCGACGGCTGTCAACGTGATGCTCGATCCAGGTCTGGCATTTGGTACCGGTACGCACCCGACCACGGCAATGTGCCTGGAGTGGCTCGATGGCTTAGAGCTCGAAGGCAAAACCGTAATCGATTTCGGTTGTGGCTCCGGCATTCTGGCGATTGCCGCGCTCAAGCTGGGTGCGGCGCAGGCTATCGGCATTGATATCGATCCGCAAGCCATTCTGGCCAGTCGCGACAATGCGCAGCGTAACGGCGTGTCAGAGCGTTTATCGCTTTACCTGCCAAAAGACCAGCCGGACAATCTCTCGGCCGACGTGGTGGTTGCCAACATCCTTGCTGGCCCGCTGCGCGAACTGGCTCCGCTTATCAGCGTGCTCCCGGTTGTCGGGGGTAATCTTGGTCTTTCAGGCATCCTTGCCAGCCAAGCTCAGGGGGTAGCAGATGCCTATAAAGCACTGCTTGAGCTCGATCCGATAGCTGAAAAAGAAGAGTGGTGCCGCATTACCGGCGTTAAAAAAGGCTAATACTTTCCGCCCATGATGCTTTGTTGCAAAATGGGCGGTCTTACTCATTCCTAATATCCCCCGCTATTCCTTCCCGCTATACTTCGTCGCGTTCAAAAAACCATATATAAACCAGGGTTATTATCACGTCACGTTGAAAGGGATATTTCATGAAAGCTAAACTACTGGCCGTCGTTCTGGCCGCATTCTGTACTCAGGCCATAGCACAAGATGCTCCACATTGGTCCTATAGCGGCGATGAAGCACCGCAAAACTGGTCCAAGCTCAGCCCCGATTTTATGCTGTGCGAAAAAGGTAAAAACCAATCTCCGGTGGATATTCATGGCGCGCTTAAAACACAGGCCCAGCCGTTGAATATCAGCTATAAAC
>BHES01000030.1 GCA_003864575.1 Enterobacterales bacterium | reverse complement strand
TGCCATGTTTTTTGACATCCTCGGTCTTGCTACAAAATCGACATTTTACTTCCACAATCGCCATTATTGAAGATCCCGCATAAAAGCAAGTATTATACATGACTATCAACGTATTGAATACGTGACCCACAATCCGATGACTAACTATTAAAAGCAACAAGCCTACATTACGCTTTTCACCCGTAAGCCGATATCAGACAAATCTTGAGCTGCTATTGTCGATATATTAGGGCAGTGGACAAAATATAGACGAGCCGGGTTAAGAAATAAACCCCCGGCCGCTATTACACGCAAAAAATATTAGATATGGGTGACAATATCCTTAATCAAACGCGGTCCGTGATAGATAAACCCGGAATAGATTTGAATTAAAGAAGCCCCCGCCGCCATTTTTTCTCGCGCCGCTGTTAATGAATCTATCCCGCCAACGCCAATAATAGGCAGCTGACCTTTTAGTTCCAGGGAGAGCATTCGGATAATTTCGGTACTACGAAGCTGAACAGGACGGCCACTTAATCCACCGGTTTGTTCGCAATAATTGAGCCCCTGGATCAGCTTGCGATCCAAGGTTGTATTGGTGGCGATCACGCCATCCATATTATGGCGAACTAAACTATCGGCTATTTGGATCAACTCTTCATGAGAAAGATCCGGCGCGATCTTCACCGCAACAGGGACATATTTCTGGTGCCGTTGCTGTAATTCGAGCTGCTTATTTTTAATCGCTGCCAGCAAATCATCCAGCGCCTCACCGTACTGCAGTGAACGCAGTCCCGGTGTATTAGGTGACGAAATATTCACCGCGATATAACCGGCATAAGGATAAACTTTCTCCATGCAAGTCAGATAATCGTCTTTGCCGTTCTCGACCGGCGTGTCTTTATTCTTGCCGATATTAATGCCGAGAATTCCACCAAAATGTGAACATTTCACATTGTTGACCAGATTATCCACGCCGAGATTATTGAATCCCATTCGGTTAATCAGACCTTCGGCTTCAACAATGCGAAACAGGCGCGGCTTGTCATTGCCCGTCTGCGCACGTGGTGTAACGGTACCGACTTCGACAAAACCAAACCCCATCGCACCGAACGCATCGATGCAATCACCGTCTTTATCCAGACCGGCAGCCAGTCCTAACGGGTTTTTAAATGAAAGTCCCATGCAGCTGACCGGTTTGGTCGGCACGGATTGGCGGATAAGAAATTCAAAGGGTGAACCAGAAATACGGCTCAGCTGACGGAAAGTAAGTTCGTGCGCGCGCTCAGGGTCGAGCTGAAACAGTGCTTTCCTGACAAGAGGATAAAACATGAAAACTCCTGGATTCCCGGTGGCTAGACGGGGCGATATTATCGACTAAGCGCGGCATAAAGGGAAACGTTTCGCAGCCAAATAACGCCTTTCGCGCAATCGATACCCTTTTATTCACCTCCTCTTCACTTTTTCATTACCTTTAAGCCAAGGAATTTGCAGCCTTAGCCGCTTTTTCACTTTTTATTTCTAAAAATGAGATTTCCAGTCTCCTGCCCCCGCCTGTTAGCTTTAAATCACTTCGTTAAACAAAATGATGAATCTAGAACTTTAAGTTATAAGGAATGGTGTGATGATGCGCGTAATTTCTCTGGCAGGCAGTCCGCGACAACCCTCCCGCTCTTCGGCATTGCTGGCCCTGAGCCACCGCTGGCTGACGTCACGCGGCGTGGAAGTGATCTCTTACAGTCTGCAAGATTTCTCCGCAGAGGATTTATTGTTCGCCAATTTTGCGAGTCCTCAGCTGAAAAAACTGACGGCTCAACTTGCCGAAGCAGACGGTCTCATCGTTGCCACCCCGGTTTATAAAGCGTCGTTTTCGGGTGCGCTGAAAACCCTGCTTGATCTGCTGCCAGAGCGCGCCCTGGACCACAAAGTCGTATTGCCTCTGGCAACGGCGGGGTCGATTGGCCACATGCTGGCGGTGGATTACGCGCTGAAACCGGTGCTGGCTTCGCTGAAGGCGCAGGAAGTCTTGCAGGGCGTATTTGCTGATGACAGCCTGATTAGCGATTACCACACTTTCCCCGCCACCCTTGAAGCCGCACTGAGTGAGCGCCTGGAAGAGTCGTTGGAGAATTTTTATCTGGCCCTGAGTCGCCGTCGCCCTCTTCCCCGCCCCACCGTACAAGCCACCGCCGCAACGTTGCGCGTCTGACGGGCTATAAAGGAGTTCACCGATGACATCTCCCTTCTCTTTATTACACCGTTTACCTTTGCTGGCCGGACTGTTTGCCACGCTGGCATTCAGCGTACAGGCCGCCACAGCACCGGAAAAAGACCCGGTTGAATTTCGTATTGCCTATCAAAAAGGGTCTGTCGGGCTGGTGCTGGCGAAAGCGCATCAACTGCTAGAGAAACGTTTCCCGGATACCAAAATCAGCTGGGTTGAATTCCCCGCCGGACCACAAATTCTGGAAGCGCTAAACGTCGGCAGTATTGATCTCGGCGGCACGGGCGATCTTCCCCCGCTGTTTGCCCAGGCTGCCGGTGCTGATTTGCTTTATGTCGGTTCTGAACCGCCGAAACCCAAAGCGGAAGTGATTCTGGTCGATAATAACAGTCCGATCAAAACCGTGGCTGACCTCAAAGGTCATAAAGTGGCTTTTCAGAAAGGCTCCAGCTCGCACAATCTCTTGCTGCGTGCCCTGCAACAGGCCGGTCTGCAATTTACCGATATCAAACCGGTTTACCTGACACCGGCCGATGCCCGCGCCGCCTTCCAGCAACATGACGTCGATGCCTGGGCGATTTGGGATCCTTATTACTCGGCAGCGAAATTACAGGGCAGTGTCCGGGTGTTAGTCGACGGCAGTACGCTTAATCAAACCGGTTCGTTCTATCTGGCACCGAAAAAATATACCGAGGCCAACCCGCAATTCATTCGTCAGGTATTGGCGGTATTAACCGAAGCCAATGCGCTAGTCAAAACAGACCGGGCGCAGAGTATTCAGCTGCTTGCCAAAGCCATGAGCCTGCCGGACAACGTCATTGCCAGCTATCTGGATCACCTGCCGGACTCACCGATTACGCCGGTAGATGAGCGTACAGAAAAAGCCCAACAAGCCACGGCTGACCTGTTCTACCAGATTCATATCCTGCCAAAACCGGTTGAGATAAAAGATCGCATCTGGCGTGGCCCCACCGCGCAGTAACAACTACTCACAATAATAGCCGCCGCTCATTAGAAGCGGCGGCGTCGTACGATGACAGAGGAGTCAATCACATGAGCCTGAACGTTTTCTGGTTTTTGCCTACGCACGGTGACGGCCGCTATCTTGGCACGAATAAAGATGCCCGCACCGTTGATCTCAGTTATTTGCAACAGATTGCCCAGGCGGCTGACCGCCTCGGCTTTGGTGGCGTGTTACTTCCCACAGGTCGCTCTTGTGAAGACTCCTGGCTGGTTGCCGCCTCGTTGATTTCCGTCACTCAACGGTTGAAATTCCTGGTGGCCCTGCGCCCAGGCATCATCTCCCCGACGTTGGCAGCCCGTCAGGCAGCCACGCTCGACCGACTTTCCGGCGGCCGCGCCCTGTTTAATCTTGTGACCGGCGGCGACCCGGCGGAGCTTGCCGCCGAAGGGCTGCATCTTAATCACAAAGAGCGCTACGAAGCCTCGGCTGAATTCACCCGCATCTGGCGGCGCGTGCTTGAAGGTGAAACAGTCGATTACGCAGGCAAACATATTCAGGTGAAAGGTGCCAGCCTGATGCAACCGCCGGTACAGCTACCCCGCCCGCCACTCTATTTCGGCGGATCCTCTGACGAAGCGCAGGATCTAGCGGCCGAACAGGTGGAGCTTTATCTGACCTGGGGTGAGCCTCCGCATCTGGTGAAAGAGAAAATTGAACAGGTCCGCGCCAAAGCCGCAGCGCACGGGCGCAGTGTACGTTTTGGTATTCGTCTGCACGTGATCGTGCGTGAAACCAATGAAGAAGCGTGGCAGGCGGCCAACCGTCTGATTGCCAACGTCGATGATGAAACCATTGCGAAAGCGCAGGCGGCTTTTGCCAAGACAGATTCTGTAGGCCAGCACCGCATGGCGGCACTGCACGGGGGCAACAGAGACAAACTGGAAATCAGCCCAAACCTGTGGGCTGGCGTCGGTCTGGTGCGCAGCGGCGCAGGCACAGCATTGGTCGGCGATGGTCCGACGGTCGCGGCCCGTATGCAGGAATATGCCGATCTGGGCATCGACACCTTTATCTTCTCCGGTTATCCGCATCTGGAAGAAGCCTATCGCGTCAGTGAGTTACTGTTCCCGCATCTGAGCCTGGCCACTGCCGATCAGGACACCACGGTGAAACGCGCCATTGAAGCGCGCGGTGAACTGGTGGCGCATGACTTTGCCCCTAAACGCGCTGCCGCTCAGCATTAAGGAGTTCAACATGTCCTCATCGCAACGCTGGTTGGATCGGATATTGCCGTGGATTGTACCGGTTGCACTGATTGGCGGCTGGCAGTTGGCGGTGGAAACCGGCTGGCTGTCGAATCGCATTCTTCCTGCACCCAGTGCGGTGGTTGAAGCTTTCTGGGCGCTGGCGAAAAGCGGTGATCTGTGGCAAAACCTGAAGATCAGTACTTTCCGCGCACTGACAGGTTTTGCGATTGGCGGCAGTTTGGGGCTATTGCTGGGCTTTATTACCGGCCTTTCCCGATGGGGCGAACGCCTGCTCGACAGCTCGTTGCAGATGTTGCGTAACATTCCCCATCTGGCGCTGATCCCGCTGGTGATTTTGTGGTTCGGCATCGATGAATCCGCCAAAATTTTCCTGGTGGCGCTCGGCACGTTATTCCCTATTTATCTCAACACTTATCACGGCATTCGTAATATCGACCGCGGATTGCTGGAGATGGCGCGCAGTTATGGGCTCTCCGGATTGCCGCTGTTTGTCCAGGTGGTGTTACCCGGCGCTCTGCCCTCCATTATGGTCGGCGTACGTTTCGCACTGGGTTTCATGTGGCTGACACTTATTGTGGCGGAAACCATTTCGGCCAACTCCGGTATCGGCTATCTGGCGATGAACGCCCGTGAATTTCTGCAAACCGACGTCGTGGTGGTCGCCATCGTGCTGTACGCCATTCTCGGCAAGCTGGCCGACCTGCTGGCCCGCGCGCTGGAAAGCGTCTGGTTGCGCTGGCACCCGGCTTACCAGAAGAAACAAGGAGACGCCGCATGAGCAATACCGCACGTATTCCTCAGGGCACGCCGGTTACACTGGCGGGCATCAGTAAGAAATATGGCAACCGCACCGTCCTGAATGACATTAATCTGCGCATTTCTCCCGGGCAATTTGTGGCGGTAGTGGGCCGCAGCGGTTGTGGAAAAAGCACGTTATTGCGACTGCTGGCCGGGTTGGAAAGCACCACGCAGGGAGAGATGCTGAGCGGCAGTGCTCCACTGAGCCACGTGCGTGATGACACGCGGCTGATGTTTCAGGATGACCGCTTACTGCCGTGGAAAAAGGTGATCGACAACGTAGGATTGGGCCTGAAAGGCCAGTGGCGTGAAGCCGCGCAGGCCGCGCTGGAAGAAGTCGGGCTGGCGGATCGCGCCAACGACTGGCCTTCGGCGCTATCTGGCGGGCAGAAGCAGCGTGTCGCGCTGGCACGCGCACTGATCCATCGCCCTCGATTGTTATTACTTGATGAACCACTGGGCGCACTCGATGCCCTGACCCGCATCGAAATGCAGGGGTTGATCGAGCGTTTATGGCAGCAGCATGATTTTACCGTATTACTGGTTACTCATGATGTGAGTGAAGCCGTCACGGTCGCCGATCGAGTCATTCTGATTGAACAGGGTCAGGTCGGCCTGGATCTACAGATTGATTTGCCGCGCCCGCGGCGCAAGGGCTCAGCGCGTCTGGCGGAACTGGAGGCCGAAGTGTTGGAACGCGTTCTGACACCGCAACCCCAGTTGGCTGTTTCACAGGAAGCCAAACGCGCCCAAAGTTAACGGCAGGTGCGTGAAAACGAGATGTAAAAAGGGCGATATTTCCATCGCCCTTTTGTTTTGCCTGTCGCGCTCTGGCTACTTAGGCATCAAGTGCTTTACTGATTTTCTCGAACAGATCGCCGGACAGATTTTCCAGCCCTTTCAACTGCTCAAGTGCACTGCGCATCAGCGCCTGACGGTTTGCATCATAGCGTTTCAGGCGGATCAGTGGCTCAATCATTCGCGCTGCCACCTGCGGGTTACGGGTGTTCAGATCGGTGAGCATTTCCACCAGGAACTGATAACCGCTGCCGTCGGCGGCGTGGAATGCTGACGGGTTAGCCGAAGCAAATGCGCCAACCAGCGAACGTACGCGGTTCGGGTTGCTCATGGTGAATGAACGGTGAGTCAGTAATGAACGGACTTTTTGCAGCACATCGGCCGACGGGCTGGAAGCCTGCAAGATAAACCATTTGTCCATCACCAGACCATCCTGGTGCCAGCGCTCATCGTACGCCGCCATCAGCGCTTCACGGCAAGGCAACTGAGCCGCAACGGCTGCCGATAGCGCGGCCAGAGAGTCGGTCATGTTATCGGTCTGTTCGAACTGTGCACGCACAATTTTATCGGCCTGATCCGCATCACCAAACGCCAGATAACGCAGGCAAGTATTGCGCAGAGCGCGTTTACCGATGTCCTCATGCACTACGCGGTAAGCGGGCAGGCGATTTGCGTTATATACCGCGAGGAACTCATCTGCCATTTCGGTTGCCAGACAACGGGTGATGGCGGAATGTACTGCGCTGATCGCTTCCGGATCGATAATCTCGAACAGTTCAGCAATTTCGTTTTCAGAAGGTAACGTCAAGATCTGCGCTGCGAGAGCGGGATCAATGGTTTCATCCAGCAGCACCGCTCGGAAGGCATCGGCCACGTGCAGCGGCAATGACAGAGGTTGTTTCTGCTGATGACGGGCGACGTTCAGTTTAATGTAGATAGCCAGCAAGCTTTGCGCAGAGTCCCAGCGTGAGAAGTCATTGCGAGCATGCTTCATCAGGAAGGTCAGCTGATGATCACCGTATTTGTAATCGAGCTTCACGGGTGCTGAGAATTCACGCAGCAAAGAAGGCACCGGCTGATATTCCACATCTTCAAAGATGAACGTCTGCTCAGCTTCAGTGACGTTCAGCACGTTGTTGACGATACTGCCATTTTGCTTGAGCGGGATCACGTTGCCCTGCGGATCGTAGAGTTCAATATCCAGAGGAATATGCAGCGGCAACTTTTCAGCCTGATCGGCCGTTGGTGGCGTTTTCTGGCTGACCGTTAGCGTGTATTGCTGTTTTTCTACGTCATAGTCGTCACGCACGGTTAGAACCGGCGTACCAGACTGGCTGTACCAGCGGCGGAACAGAGACAGGTCAACGTTCGACGCATCTTCCATGGCCTGCACGAAATCATCACAGGTCGCCGCACTGCCGTCGTGACGTTCGAAATAGAGCTGAATCCCCGCCTGGAATTTCTCTTCACCCAGCAAGGTGTGCAGCATTCGGATCACTTCTGAACCCTTTTCATACACCGTCAGGGTGTAGAAGTTGTTCATTTCGATCACTTTTTCCGGACGAATCGGGTGCGCCATCGGGCTGGCGTCTTCGGCGAACTGTGCAGAACGCATAATGCGTACGTTATCAATACGGTTTACCGAACGTGAGCCGAGATCCGAGCTGAACTCCTGGTCACGGAATACGGTCAGGCCCTCTTTCAGGCTGAGCTGGAACCAGTCGCGGCAGGTCACGCGATTACCGGTCCAGTTATGGAAATACTCGTGTCCAATCACGGCTTCGATGCCCAGATAATCTTTATCTGTCGCGGTCTCCGCTTTTGCAAGGACATATTTGGAGTTAAAGACGTTCAGGCCTTTGTTTTCCATCGCGCCCATGTTGAAGAAATCAACGGCAACGATCATGAAGATATCGAGGTCATATTCCAGATTGAAACGGGTTTCATCCCACTTCATCGACTGCTTCAGTGACTCCATCGCCCAGTCGGCACGGTCAAGGTTACCGCGGTCAACAAACAGCTCAAGGGCCACATCACGGCCTGAGCGGGTTTTGAAGCTGTCACGCAGCACGTCAAAATCACCGGCCACCAGCGCAAACAGATAACAAGGTTTTGGGAACGGATCCTGCCATTTAATCCAGTGTTTGCCGCCTTCCAGTTCGCCAGAATCGATACGGTTGCCGTTTGACAACAGGTACGGATAACGCGCTTTTTCGGCCACGATACGGGTCGAGAAACGCGCCAGTACGTCGGGGCGATCCAGATAATAGGTAATGTGCTGGAAACCTTCGGCTTCGCACTGGGTACAGAGTGCTTCGCCGGAAAGGTAAAGCCCTTCCAGCGCGCTGTTTTTGGCCGGATGAATTTCATTGACGATGCTGAGCTCAAAGGCTTCCGGCAGGCGGTCAATCACCAAGGTTTTGTCGGTAACCTGATAACTCGGCCAATCTTGCCCGTTCACTTTCAGACTGATTAATGTCAGATCTTCGCCATTAAGCACCAGCGACGCGCCTTCTGCGCCGAGACGTTTAATCTGGCTGACAGCAGTAACCACCGTCGTTTGTGCATCAAGTTCAAAATTGAGGTCGATATCAGTAATGGTGTAGTCCGGTGCACGGTAATCGTGGCGGAACTTGGCTTGCGGCAGTTGAGTCATAAAAAACCTTTTAACGTTTTCGTTAGTGACGAGGTCTGTTGTTGATCATGGCTGGTCTGAGTACTCCGGCAGGAGCAACGTCAGCGGCTGATAAAGCTTTGCTGAACTTTACCACAGGCACTTAAAATTCCCAGATTGTTGCCAACTTGTAAGTCTGTTAGGCCACGTTTTGTGCAACACGGACATGTGTCACGATTTTGCACGTCCGGGCTGTACATTTTGGATTCAGAAATAAGGTAGTTTTTTATGCTTAATTTTCGTCAATGCGTGATGAATTCAAAATTTAAATCCGCAGGCTAATCATTAGCATGATTGTTAATGCTATGTAACATTGAGGCTATAAGAAAATGAGTAACACCTGCGCGCCCGGGACGGTCTTAGAAAACAATAAAGCAAAAAATAACAACAGCTTATCATCCAGAATTGATGCACTCCCGACCTCGGCAGGTCTATGGGGATTTATCATGTTGCTATCACTGGGTGGATTTTTCGAGCTTTACGATCTTTTTCAGACGGGTTACATCAGTTCAGGTTTACTGGCCGAAAACATATTTCATCTTGGTTCGGCGGGGATTTTCGGTATATCCGATCAGGCAGCTTTCGCTTCCGCCACATTTTTCGGTCTTTTTTTAGGGGCCAGCCTGCTGACACCCTATGCTGACCGCTTTGGTCGCCGCATAACATTTATGTTTGCACTGGCATGGTATGGCTGTTTTTCGCTACTGATGGCTTTTCAACACCACGCCGAGGGCGTCATTTTTTGCCGTTTTTTGGTCGGGGTCGGCCTTGGGCTTGAACTGGTCACCATCGATACTTACCTCACCGAATGGGTGCCGACGCATCTGCGCAGCCGGGCATTTGCCTTCGCGTTCTTTATCCAGTTTCTTTCGGTGCCCGCCGTCGCACTGATGTCATGGTGGCTGGTGCCGCAAACTTTTTTTGGATTATCTGGCTGGCGTTATGTGGTGATCGCCGGAGCACTCTGTTCGTTGGTTATCTGGTTAGTGAGAAAAAATTTGCCGGAATCAGCACGCTGGCTGGCGCAGCAGGGCCGCTACGAAGAAGCACATCATGTCGTAAGTGCAATGGAGAAGCGTTGCGGCGTTGCGGTCAGCCCCGCCTATATTCAGGCGGATGCCGTGGTTGAACTTCCCCGAAAAGGGACATTTAAAGAGATTTGGTCCGCGCAATACCGTTCACGCACTCTGATGCTGATGACGATGAACTTTTTCCAGGCAATCGGTTTTTTTGGTTTCGGAAACTGGTTGCCCGCATTGCTTTCCGGTAAAGGAACCAGCGTAACCCATAGTTTGCTGTACGCCTTCTTTATCACACTGGCTTATCCGCTCGGCTCACTGATTTGCAGCCGCTACGCGGATAAAATCGAGAACAAATGGCAAATTGTCCTCTCGTCACTCATGACGGTCATTTTCGGCACGCTATTCGCTTTCCAGACCAGCGCCATCATGCTGATTATCTGCGGCTTCCTCATTACTTACTCTAATGCCTGGCTGACCTACAGTTATCACGCCTATCAGACCGAGATTTTCCCCACGCATATTCGCGCACGCGCGGTCGGTTTCTGCTATTCGTTCAGCCGCCTGTCTACTGTATTTAGCAGCATCATGATTGGCCTTATTTTGCAGTATGCCGGCACGCAGGGGGTGATCGCCTTTATCGTCTTTAGCATGTTAGTGGTCATGTTGGTGATCGGTCTGTTCGGCCCCAAAACCCGCGGCATCAATCTGGAAAAGATTTAACCCTGTCCGCCGGGCGCAAGAGTGCGCGCCTGGCTTTAAATGTTATTAAAGTGTAAACATCTGTCGCATTCCATCCTGCAAATGAGTTAACACAAAGAGCCTTTGTGATGCTCTGCGCACATTTAATCCTAGACCCTTCGCCGACAATTATGATGTGATGAGGGTTCTTTCGCAGGATATTACGGTATACTTCACAGACTTTGCTGTTTTATCCAGAATGCTTTTTTATCTGGAATGGTTGGATTAATGCGAATGACCTTTATCAATAATGTACAGGTTTTTGCCAGCCAACCTTTTCTGACGAGGATGCTGTAAACGCGCTATGACTCCATACGCCTCCCCGATTTTGACTTCGCTGTTAGACACCGACGCCTACAAGCTTCACATGCAGCAAGCGGTCTTCCATCGCTACTACAACATTAGTGTGGTGGCTGAATTCCGCTGCCGTGGCGATGAGCTGCTGGGCGAATATGCCAGCGAAATTCGCCAGCAAATCGAGATGATGAGCCAGCTGGCTCTGACCGACGATGAGTCTGCTTATCTCTCCGGTCTGCCGTTTTTCAGCGCCGATTACCTCAACTGGCTGAAGACTTTCCGCTTTAACCCTGAACACGTTGTCGTCTCCGACCGTGACGGTCATCTGCACGTGCGTATTTCCGGACCATGGCGCGAAGTGATCATGTGGGAAGTGCCGCTGCTGGCTGTGATCAGTGAAGTCGTGCACCGCAATCGCTCTCCGCGAGTCACCGCACAGATGGCCGTCGAACAGTTGCGCAAAAACCTGGCGCGCTTTAATGAAGAAGCGGCCGATATCGATATTTCACGCTTCCGCCTGATGGATTTCGGTACGCGACGTCGATTCTCTGGTGAAGTGCAACAAGCGATTGTCAGCACGTTGAAAGCTGAATTCCCCTACCTGGTCGGTACCAGCAATTATGACGTCGCGCATAAATTGCAGCTTTCACCGGTAGGAACGCAGGCGCATGAATGGTTCCAGGCGCATCAACAAATCAGCCCGGTTTTAGCCAACAGTCAGCGGGCCGCTTTACAGGCTTGGCTGGATGAGTATCCCGACCAGTTAGGTATCGCCCTGACCGACTGCATTACAATGGATGCTTTCCTGCGAGATTTCGGCCCGAAATTTGCCAATGCCTATGAAGGTTTGCGCCATGATTCCGGGGATCCGGTTGAGTGGGGCGAAAAAGCCGTCGCGCATTATCAAAAGCTGGGTATAGATCCGATGAGCAAAACCCTGGTTTTCTCAGATAATCTGGATTTGGACAAAGCGCTGCATCTGTATCGCCATTTCCACACCCGCGTCAATCTGGTGTTCGGTATAGGTACGCGTCTGACCTGTAATATTCCTGGGGTCAAACCGCTGAATATTGTCATCAAACTGGTGCAGTGCAACGGTAAACCGGTGGCAAAATTGTCTGACAGTCCGGGTAAAACCATTTGTCAGGATAAGGCCTTCGTCAAAGCGCTCCGTAAAGCCTTTGATCTGCCGCTGGTTAAGAAAGCGTCCTGAACCTGACGTCTGTGGTGGTGAACACCGCAGACGTTTATTCCCTCCCCGATTTGCCCCTTACCCTTTTTCTTCCTTTATATAGATGTTATTCATCTTAGCTTCCGACCCATCTGCCAGAATGATGGAAAATCCATTATCAGGTTCTGCGGGTATAAATGTTCTCCTGACGTAGTGATTTCTGCTTGTGTCCTGAGAAAGGCTAAGTAACATAGCAAAATCCCTTTTTGTGGGGTCCGTTAGTTCTCAATCAACATCTGAATATATAAGAAAGAGAGAAATCTATGAGCGTTGTGCCTGTAGTCGACGTACTGCAAGGCCGTGCTGCGGTTGACAGTGAAGTCACCGTACGCGGTTGGGTGCGTACCCGGAGAGATTCTAAAGCTGGTATCTCCTTCATCGCCGTTTATGACGGCTCCTGCTTTAATCCGTTACAGGCCGTTGTGAATAATTCTCTTCCCAATTATCAGGATGAGGTTCTGCGCCTGACCACCGGTTGTTCCATTGAAGTGACCGGCACGGTTGTTGCCTCACCAGGTGAAGGCCAGAGTTTTGAACTGCAAGCAACAGCCATCAACGTCGTGGGTTGGGTTGATGATCCGGATACCTATCCGATGGCGGCAAAACGTCACTCTATCGAATATCTGCGTGAAGTCGCTCACCTGCGCCCACGAACCAATCTGATCGGTGCGGTTGCGCGCGTGCGCAATACCCTCTCGCAAGCGATTCACCGTTTCTATCACGAAAACGGCTACTTCTGGGTATCGACCCCGCTTATTACCGCGTCAGATACCGAAGGCGCTGGCGAGATGTTCCGCGTGTCGACACTGGACTTCCAGAACTTGCCACGAACCGACAAAGGCGACGTGGATTTCAGCGAAGACTTCTTTGGTAAAGAAGCTTTCCTGACCGTTTCTGGTCAGTTGAACGGTGAAACCTATGCGTGTGCACTGTCTAAGGTGTATACCTTCGGCCCCACCTTCCGTGCAGAAAACTCTAATACCAGCCGCCATTTAGCTGAATTCTGGATGGTCGAACCGGAAGTGGCGTTTGCCACGCTTGACGATGTCGCCGCACTGGCTGAAAGCATGTTGAAATATGTTTTCCAGGCTGTTCTGGACGAAAGAGCAGACGATATGGCGTTTTTCGCGGAGCGTGTAGACAAAGATGCTGTTTCACGCCTGGAGCGTTTTGTAACATCAGATTTCGCCCAGGTAGACTATACCGAAGCAGTAGAAATACTGATGAATTGCGGCCAGACATTTGAGAATCCGGTGTCATGGGGTATCGATTTGTCCTCTGAGCACGAACGCTACCTTGCTGAGCAGCATTTTAAAGCGCCAGTCGTGGTCAAAAACTATCCTAAAGATATCAAAGCATTCTATATGCGAATGAATGATGACGGAAAAACCGTCGCCGCTATGGATGTACTGGCACCGGGCATTGGTGAGATTATTGGGGGTTCACAACGCGAGGAACGTCTGGATGTTCTGGATGCACGCTTGGAAGAAATGGGCCTGAATAAAGAAGATTACTGGTGGTATCGCGACCTTCGTCGCTACGGCACCGTGCCACACTCAGGTTTCGGCCTAGGCTTCGAGCGTTTGGTCGCTTACGTGACAGGTGTGCAAAACGTGCGGGACGTCATCCCGTTCCCACGCACACCACGTAACGCAACCTTCTAATTAACTAAAATATTTTCCATATAACATTTTAGTTACAAAACCAAGGCCAGCTTAGCTGGCCTTGGTCATTTTTAAAGGTAGATCCCTGTCACAAAGTTCCGTGAAAATTACATTTTGTAATACATTCTTTCTCACTGAAACAAGTTTGGGAGTTTGGTAGCATTTTCGATGTAGATTAAGCAGCCCTCGGATGGAACACTGCGTTCAGACACAGGAGACACCAAACTCTCAACAATAGTTCCCTAAAGAATTATTGACGGCAGTGGCAGGTGTCCAAATAAAACCAATGAGGGTAATAATAAAATGATGAAGCGCAATATTCTTGCAATCGTAATCCCAGCTCTGTTGGCTGCTGGTGCAGCAAACGCAGCAGAAGTTTATAACAAAGACGGCAACAAACTGGACCTGTACGGTAAAGTTGACGCGCGCCACCAGTTCTCTGACAACACCGGCGATGATGGTGATCAGACTTACGTTCGTTTCGGCTTCAAAGGCGAAACTCAAATTACTGACCAACTGACCGGTTACGGCCAGTGGGAATACAACGTTCAAGCTAACCACGCTGAAAGCGCTGGTGACGAAGGTAACAAAACTCGTCTTGGCTTCGCGGGTCTGAAATTCGGCGACTACGGTTCATTTGACTACGGTCGTAACTACGGCGTGATCTACGACGTAATGTCTTACACTGACCAATTGCCAGTATTCGGCGATGACACCATGTACCAGAACAACGACAACTTCATGATTGGTCGTGGTAATGGCATGGCAACTTACCGTAACAGCAACTTCTTCGGTCTGGTTGATGGCCTGAGCTTCGCCATTCAGTACCAAGGCAAAAACGAGAATGACCGTAATTCTGATGCATTCTCTACTGACGGCCTGAACACTAACTTAGGCGTTCCAAGCGGCTCAACTAAAACACAGAACGGCGACGGCTGGGGTGCTTCTACCGCTTATGCTATCGGCAACTCTGGCGTTAGCGTGACCGGCGCTTACTTCTCTTCAAACCGTACTGATACTCAGAAACTTGACGGTAACGGCGACAAAGCATCAGCTTACGCATTCGGTACTAAATACGATGCGAACAACCTGTACCTGGCAGCATTCTACGGTGAGTCTACTAACACCACGCCATACGGTGATCAATCTCAGATCGCAAACAAAACTCAGAACTTTGAAGTTGTTGCTCAGTACCAGTTCGATTTCGGCCTGCGTCCATCCATCGCTTACCTGCAATCTAAAGGTAAGGACCTGAACAACATCGGTACCGGCTTTGCTGGCGGCGACGCTGACCTGGTTAAATACATCGAAGTGGGCACCTACTACTACTTCAACAAAAACATGTCCACCTATGTTGACTACAAAATCAACCTGCTGGACGACAACGACTACACCAAAGCTGCCGGTACAAGCACCGACAACGTTGTTGGCGTTGGCTTGCAATACCAGTTCTAATTTCGCTTAAACGATGCGCTTTCGGGTGCATCCTGAGTGAACTGAAAGGCAGGGCTTCGGCTCTGCCTTTTGCTTTTTAAGACTTCCCTAGTTTTTTACATTATCAAAATTATTAATCTCAAAGCCCGCTTCACAACTCCGCTTTCTTTTTACCGCAAACGGTTGGCAAACCGACTTTCAGGCGGTAACCTGATGCCCTCTTTCTGCTAAATATCAGGCCATGGAAGTCTTCTCTATGTTTGAAAAAATCACTGCTGCACCTGCCGATCCTATTCTCGGTCTTTCCGATCTTTTTCGTGCTGATGCTCGCCAGGATAAAATCAATCTTGGGATTGGTGTGTATAAAGATGAAACGGGCAAAACGCCGGTTCTGACCAGCGTGAAGAAAGCTGAGCAATTTTTGCTGGAAAACGAAACGACCAAGACTTACCTGAGCATCGACGGGCTGCCTGATTTTGCACGTTGTACCCAGGAGCTACTGTTCGGGAAAGACAGCGCTATCATCGTAGACAAGCGTGCTCGCACGGCACAGACGCCAGGCGGCACAGGCGGCCTGCGTATCGCAGCAGATTTTATCGCAACCCAGACCAGCGCTAAGCGCGTATGGGTGAGTAATCCAAGCTGGCCTAACCACAAAGGCGTATTCAACGCCTCTGGCCTGGAAGTCGTGGAATACAATTACTACGATGCTGCGAACCACGCACTGGACTTCGATGGCATGGTGAAAAGCCTGAGCGAAGCGCAGGCTGGCGACGTTGTGTTGTTCCACGGTTGCTGCCACAACCCGACCGGTATCGATCCTACCGAAGCACAGTGGGCTCAACTGGCAGAATTATCTATCGCTAAAGGCTGGTTGCCGCTGTTTGACTTCGCCTATCAAGGCTTTGCGAAAGGCCTGGAAGAAGATGCTCAGGGTCTGCGTATTTTCGCAGCCAAACACGCGGAATTCCTGGTTGCCAGCTCTTACTCGAAGAACTTTGGCCTGTACAACGAACGCGTAGGCGCCTGTACCCTCGTTGCGGCTGATGCCGAAACAGCAGACCGTGCTTTCAGTCAGGTTAAATCGGTTATCCGTGCCAACTACTCCAACCCGCCGTCTCATGGTGCTGCGGTTGTTGCCACGATTCTGGGCAACGAAGCGCTGCGTGCAATTTGGGAACAAGAGCTGAGCGACATGCGTCAACGCATTCACCGCATGCGTCAGCTGTTTGTCGCCACCTTGCAAGAAAAAGGCGCACAGCAGGATTTCAGCTTCATCATCAATCAGAACGGCATGTTCTCATTTAGCGGGCTGACTAAAGATCAGGTTCTGCGTCTGCGTGATGAGTTTGGCGTGTATGCGGTTAACTCCGGTCGTATTAACGTTGCCGGTATTACCCTCGACAATATGGCGCCACTGTGCGAAGCCATCGTCGCCGTTCTGTAATCGATTTATAAAGACGTAAAAAAACCAGTCAGGCAACTGACTGGTTTTTTCATTTATTACGTTCTGCATTTGTAGAAGCGACTTACCAGACCGGCAGTTCATCCTGCAAAAATGGATTGGTTTTGCGCTCATGCCCGATATCTGACATAGGTCCATGACCAGGAATGAAGGCCATATCATCACCCAACGGCAACAGTTTGGTTTTGATGGAAGTGATCAATGCCTGATGGTCGCCACGCGGAAAATCACTGCGGCCAACGCCACCACGGAAGATGACGTCACCGGACACCGCCAGACGGCTCTTCTCATTGATAAAGACGATGTGTCCCGGCGTGTGGCCAGGGCAATGCAAAATGCTAAGACGTTCTTCACCAACACTCACTTCATCCCCCTCCTCCAACCAGATATCCGGAGACAGCGGCGCACAGTCTTCTAAGCCAAACATTCGACTTTGCGTTGGCAGGGATTCCAGCAGGAAAAGGTCTTCTTTTTGAGGTCCGATAATCGGTGCATTAAAGTGTCTGGCCACCTGCGCAGCAGCGCCAACGTGATCCAGATGACCATGTGTAAGTAATACTTGACTCACCGTGACGCCCAGCGCAGCTACTTCAGCGATAATTTTTTCAGCTTCGCCACCGGGATCAACGATCGCCGCCTGAAGCGTTTTGCTGCACCAGATAACTGAGCAATTTTGGCTGAACGCCGTGACAGGAATAAGATGGTATTTCATAAGGCTCCACAGCGGTTTATCCCACAAAGAATAAACCGCAAATTACGCACATCACCAGGTTCTTGCCGGACCCGTGTCGATATGCACAAAGTTACTTCGTGGATAATATCCTACACCACCCATCTTCATTTTTAACGCGGCTTTGCGGATATTGCTCAACTCAATGCCTTCGATGTGAAAATCCATCGCCTGGCCTTTAGTATGATAACTGTCTTTGGCAACGCCGCTGCCAGGCCTGCGCATACTGTTGTTCGTCGCCAGTGTTCGATAACCTGAGATCAGCTGAACCGGCTTATTGGTTGCCAGCATGATTTGCAGGCGGTAAAGATGATCGAAAAGTGCCGGATCGATGCTCTTTACCTTTTCTGCCCGATAGTCTCTGAACAGATGATTCAATCTGGCCAATTCATCCTTGTTGTAACGCTTTCCATCGAAAAACTCTGTTTTAAGGGTTTCACCGGTATTTAAGTTATTAACCACTAAAATACGCGGACGAGGTGTGGAAAGAGTGGCAAAAGCACGTCCGGGAAGGAGTGCGATCCCCATAGCAGCACTGCCAAGTGCCAGCCATTTACGGCGATGTTTGTCGATTTGATCCATGAACAGTGTACTACCCGATAAGAGAGTCAAAAATAGGCACAAAAGTTGTACCGTTCCGAACCTTAGCTGCCTTATTTCAGTGAGTCAACCCACCCATAAAGCAAAACGGGCATGCCCTCGCGGCCACACCCGTTATCAAGCCAAATATTCTGACCGCTATCATTTTAGTTTTACTGCATTTATTGCAGCAAAAGTTGGGCTTTCGACAAAATTTGTGCACCAGATCTCACTGGTGAGTCGTAATTGTAAATATCTGTACGAAATTGAGGCTTACCATCTTCAGCCACCCAGGCTGTCAGATAGAACAGTTTTACCGGTATATGATGGCGTATTGGCACAAATGTTGTGCTTCCACCTTGTAGCGTTGATGAAATCCGCGTGTCATTCCAACCGGCATCCTGCAACAGCATATTGGCCAACTCAGACGCTTTATTGACGCGGACACAGCCAGAGCTCAGGGCACGAATGTCTTTTTGGAACAGACCGTGATTCGGTGTGTCATGCAGATAGATGGCATCAGAACTTGGCATATTAAATTTATAGCGGCCAAGGGAGTTGCTCGCACCCGGTGCCTGACGGATCCGGTAAGGGAAATGATTTGGCGTCACCACGCTCCAGTCGATCATCGAAGGATCAACAACTTCTGCATCATTATTCCACCCAGCCAGAACCGTATAACCGTGCTTCTGGAAATACCCGCTGTCATGCATCGCTTTTGGCACAATATCTTCACGCACCAGCGTCGTTGGGACATTCCACGGCGGGTTGACTACCACGTTATTCAGGGCACTGCTCATGAGCGGTGTTTTACGGCTTGGACGACCAACGATCACCCGTGACGTCAACACTTCATTGCCATTGAGATAATAGGTCAGTTGATAGTTGGGAATATTCACCATAATGCCGGTATTGACGTTACCCGGCAGAATACGCAGACGTTGAATATTCAGGGCAAACAAGGTGGCGCGCAGACGAGGAGAAGCATTTAGCCACTCACGCGTGCGCATACCAATGATACCATCTGGCTCTAGCCCCTGCCATTTCTGAAAGCGTTTCACTGCTTCGACCAGCTCAGGCGAATAGATGTTATCTGCAACCGCGACAGGCACTGCGGCAGCAGGCTGGCCGGTAGTTTCAACGGTAGGAAGTACATCGGTCACTGACGTCGCGGCAGGGCTGACAACCGGCGATGTTGGCGCTGATTTATCCGCCGACTCATCAACCGATAAATCATCGTTAGCCGCTGCACCCGGACCATCTTTGGCAATCGTTTCATCCGTAGGCTGAGGAGATTTCGCTTCAGCCGGTGTGGCATTCATCATGCCACTTCGGTTTAAAATCTCGCGTAACGCCGGAATATCATCACTGATTTGTCCGGGACGCAGACTCGAGGCATTCGTTACCTGAGGCCATGGACGGTTATCCGCGAGCATGCCTTTTAGCGCCGTATGCATTTTGGAATATAAAGGATGTTGAGGCTCAAGTGTCGCCATATATCCTGCAGTGGTTCCTTTACGCAAGGCGAGCTGCCACTGATTAATAACCGTCAGCGATGGCGTCGTCATCTTGTAGGGTTTTTCGCTGTACAGCCAGTTGTCCCCGTTAGCTTCAACACCGCTGACAAACTGCAAATATCCCAACATGGCATCCGACAAAACAATATCACGTGCCATTCCGGTGACCTGCGGGTCAGTCAGCCATTTCACCCATTGCGTAAATTGTGGCTGAACACCCGAGATAGCCAGCTCCGCGAGTTGTTGCTGGAATTGGTGAACCGCGTCCCGGTCCTGCCACATAGGTTGCATGTGATTCACAGCGTATAGCGTCGCAAGTGAAGAAATATAAAGAGGTTTAACATTTGCTGGCAGCTCAGCCTGCAGCTGGCTCAGGCTCTGAACACTTGAGAGCGTGGCTGAGCGAACGGGCAGCGTGGGTACCGCCGAAAATGCCGCACTAACAGGAGCCAGCCCCATGGCGATAAGACAGCTGGCGACCAAAAATCTGAGAGACCCTTGATTCATAAACATCATCCCTTGCCTCCCGTTACAATGCCCAAATTAACGTAATCTAATTTAAGCAAACAACTCGTGGTTTAAGTATAAAAGAGAATTCTATTTTTGCGCGGGATCTCAACACAATAGCGCCCCGCTAGCTGAGATGACTCTATGCTAGCAGAGACGTTTAATAAAGCATTGTCAGCGGGATTCTTCCCTCACCTCACATAAGTGATGCTTATTTGCTCAAAAAATAAAAGTCATATGGAGGAAGCCTTAAGCTAACGCCATGAAAAAGCCCCGCAAGCGGGGCTTTTTCATATGACTACGTGATTTTAACAGCAGAGAAATCAGGAGCTACCGGCTTCTGCATTCGCAATCGCGGGTTGTTCTGCGGCGAAACCACGTAACCCGACGACATGCACGTGTTCGTGGTTATTGAACACTTTACGCACCAGTTTATAGGTTGTGCCTTTTTCAGGGCTGATATTTTCCGGTGCAGCGATGATCAGCTGCATCTGCAAGCGGTCGCAAAGTTCGAACAGCGTGGCGATAGACTTCGCATCCAAACGCGCAGCTTCATCCAGGAACAACAGACGGCATGGCGAGATATCTTTACCGCGCATACGGCTGGATTCCTCTTCCCAGCTCTGTACCACCATGACCAGAATCGACATCCCGGTACCAATCGCTTCACCGGTCGACAGCGCCCCGCTCTCTGCACGCAACCAGCCGTCAGAACCACGGTTAACTTCCACTTCCATCTCCAGATAGTTGCGGTAGTCGAGCAGCTCTTCACCGATGGTTTGCGGCGTACGTTGGCCCATATCAATTTGCGGATTCAGACGCTGATAAAGTTTTGCCAGCGCTTCCGAGAAGGTCAGGCGGTTGCTACTGAACAAGTCCTGATGCTGTTCCTGCTGTTCAGACAAGACGTCGAGCAGGCCTGCATGGGCTTCACGCACGTTAACGTTAAGCCGCACGCTTTTCACCTGACCAAAGGCCACGGCTTGTAGGCCCTGGTTGAGCTGGCGAATACGGTTCTGCTCGCGCTGAATCGTTTTACGGATAATATTCGCCACGCTTTTCGAGCTAAGCGCCAGTTGCTGTTCGCGCGCGGTCAGCTCCTCGGTCAGACGCCCCAGTTCAATTTCCATCTGTTCGATAGCTTCAACCGGGTCATCCGTGCGGATAATATCCTGACGGATACGTTCACGCAGATGCTGATAAACCGCGATGTAGAACTGAATTTTGCGTTCCGGACGCTTCGGATCTTCGGACAGGCGCAACACGTCACGCAGATGTTCGTTATCGGACACCGCCAGGCGCAGCGCACCCAGGGATTTATCCGACATTGAGCGCAGTTCATCACCGTCCATATAAGCCAGTTCTCGGCGGTGCAGACGGCGTTCAACCCCGTTATCTTTGACCAGACGCATCACGGCACACCAACCCGCTTTGGCTGTCACGACGTGTTCGCGGCTTTGATGATAATCACGTTCCAGCTTGCGTAATTTCTTCTGCAGGTTATCCATTTCGGCTTCGCAGAAGGTGATCTGTTTTTCCAACTGGTTGCAGCGCGAACGGTTGGTGCTCAGCGCGGTATGCAGCTCGTCGCGACGCAGCTTGGCACGTGCTTCAGCGTTCGCATCGGCCTGAACGCCGATATCCTGCAACTCCTGCCCCAGCTCTTTAAGCATATCCCGTTTGGCATCGAACGAGCTTTTTAGCGACGCAAGCACCTGGCTGTACTGAGTAAATTGTGCCTGATGCTGACGTAACAGGTCACGGGCTCGGGTGCGTTCTGCCTCGGCATGTTCAAGACGCTGGCGCAGTTTGTCATTCAGGTCAGAGTTTTCAGTCAGCATCCCGGCGGAATCGGTGTAACCGAAGTGCGCACGACGCTGAACCACTTCGGTCAGTGAGAAGGCTTGCTGTTTAGCCAAACGCTGTGCGTGCTGTGCCTGGGCA
Organism: Enterobacterales bacterium; assembly: GCA_003864575.1. Taxonomy (GTDB): domain Bacteria; phylum Pseudomonadota; class Gammaproteobacteria; order Enterobacterales; family Enterobacteriaceae; genus Ewingella. The sequence goes on along the minus strand of BHES01000030.1, from coordinate 8,846 downwards.
TAATCTTCTTTCAGTTGATCATGCTGTTCCGGGTCGCTTTGCAGCACGGCAACCAACGGTTCAAGTTTGGTCAGGGAGGCACTGTGTTGCTGAATAAAGCGGGCAGATTCCTGCGCTTCATCCAGCTCTTCCCGCAGCTCTTCAACGCGATCAATCAGCGTCTCATCACACAGCAGGCCCACGCGCGGCTGCAGTTTGTTGAGCATGGCGAAAGCATCTTTGGCTTGCTCATATTGCTGGCGCTGCTGCTGATTAGAGCCTTCATGGGCGTTAAGAGCGCGTTCTAGCTCACCACGGCGGCCACTCAGGGTACGGATCTCAGCTTCAGGATCGGCATCAAACGCGACGGCCAAATGACTGCCGATAAAGCGGCTGAAAGCCTGATGCACACGCTGAATTTTCTGCACGTCAAAGGACAGATTGGCATAACGTTCAGAAAGCGTTTCGCGCTCTTTATTCAGCGTTTCAAGACGGTTTTCACGTGCTGCACGGCCAAACAATGGCACCTGCGGGAAATGGGAGTAACGCCACTGACGCTCACCGCTTTTCACCAGCACGGCACCTGGCATCTCTTCGACGGCAAATACGCTGTCATCGAAGGACTGCGGATCCCCTTCGATCAGGTATAAATCTTCCGGACAATCATCCAATCCATCGAGCTGATCGCGGATACGCGATAAATCAGGCACGACGATGGCGTGGCGCGACGGGCCGTACAAGGCGGAGAAGTACGGGGCATCGTCAATAGTAACGTCATCATAAATCTCAGACAGCAGCACACCGCCGAACCGTTCGGCCAGTGCAATCATGCGCGAATCTTCCGCGCCGCTCGGCTGGCTGAGGCGGGTGATTTGTCCTTCGATGCGCCGTTTTTTCGCGGCAACGTCGTCGCGTTCAACCGTGGTTTCACGCTCGGTTTCCAGCAACTGCTGCATGTGTTCGGTAACCTGCTGACTGCTTTCCAGAGGCTCTTTGCTTTGTTCGCTTAACTGGCTGAGGGCTTCCTGGGCGGACAGCCAGACCGGCGCGCGCGCAGTTAGTTCACGAATGCGTGATTGTACTTGCTCGAGTTCCTGACGCATTTCCATGCGGCGTTCACCCGCCTGAGAAACCACCAGCGACAGCTCTTCAATCTGTACGTCAAGCTCACGCTGCAACTCATCCAGATCTTCGGGATGCACATCCTGGCCGGTCCGCTTGCAGAATTCCTGCAACTGACGCTCAGCGTCCTGTTGTTCGCGCAGGCGCCCTTCCAGTTCAGTAAGGCGCATACGCAAGGGTTCTACGCGTTCGGCCTGATGCTGTTGGGAAGACCAGTCACGCAGCAGTTCGCGCGCGGTCTGCCAGGCTTGGCTGCGGCTGACTTCACCGGCGATTTTCACCACCAGTTGATAAGCGTTCTCGAACTGACTGTGCGCGGCATCGGCCACGCTCATTTTTTGTTCGAGCATCAGAAGAATGTCTGTCGCTTCCTGCTCTTTGCTCTGGAATGTTTCCAGCCACTCTTCGCTGTTTTTAATAGTGAGATCAGGGATTTGACACAGTTCGCGGGCGCGCTCGATAGCGTGAAGCGCCTGCTGATACTGAATGGCGCGGGTTTGCTGCACATCCAGCGCCTGCTGGTAATCGGCCAGTTGGCTTTTGAGTTCATCCACTTCGAGCTCAGCGGCTTCAGCACGCGCTTCATGCTCTGCGTGCAGTTCACCGGCTTCGGCCACCACTTCGTTTTGCTCTTCGAGGCGATAGGTCAGCTCTTCGAGGTCGCCTTCGTAGCGCTCGATTTTTTCCTGCTGACGCATCGCGGTCTGAACCAGACTCAGGTGGTCACTGGCTGCCTGATAGTCGGTTTCCAAATCACTTTGAGAGCCGCTCTGTTCTGCCAATTCACGCGCCATCTCAACGTGGCGGTATTGTTCACTGGAGAGCTGTTTGCGGCTGGTCAGTAAGTCATTACGCAGTACCAGCGCGCCGTCGAGGTGAATACGGCGTTCGTTGGCGTGGCGCATATAGTCCGCCGCCACGTAAGACGTCGCTTCTGAAATCAGATGCTTAAACAGGTCACGGTCAGACTGAGTAACGCGAATCGCTTCCAGCGTCATGCGGTTTTCGCGCAATGCCGCTTCCATGTCCTGGAAGGCTTTACGTACGCCGCTGTTTTCCGGCAACAGATAGTCGCGCAGGGAACGGGTAATGGCGCTAGAGATACCACCGTACAGTGACGCTTCAATCAGACGATAAAATTTACTACGATCGGAAGCTGTACGCAGACGACGCGGAATAACGCCGAGGTCAAACATCAGGGAGTGGTAATCGGTAATGGAGTTGAACTGTTTAAACTGCACCCCTTCCATCGCTTCAACGCTGTCTTTCAGCTCCTGCAAAGACAGGACACGCGCCTGACGCTCACCCACGGTTTCAGTCAGAATTTCAGTCGGTTGAATCGAGGTTGGCAGCCCCTGAATGGTGAAGGGTTTGATATCAACTTTGCGGTCACGCCCGGCAACTTGTTGCAGACGCACACCGACGATCACCCGCTGATGGCGCGAGTTCACCACGTCCAGCGTTGAATAGCAGACGCCAGCACGCAATTTGCCGTGCAAGCCTTTATCGCGCGAACCCGAGGTTGCGCCCGCTTCCGTGGTGTTACGAAAATGCAGCAAGGTCAAGTCAGGGATCAGCGCCGTGACGAAGGCCGCCATCGTGGTGGATTTACCGGCTCCGTTACCGCCGGAAAGCGTAGTCACTAATGCATCAAGGTCAAACGTTCGGGCAAAAAAGCCGTTCCAGTTAACCAGCGTTAGCGAGCGAAATTTGCCGCGTTCAATCATTCCTGTTCATCCTCTGCGCTGTCATTGCCCTGCTCTGCCTGCGGTTCGCCATCATCATTTTCATCATTAAGCGATAAGGCATTTTCAATCGGCATCGCTTCACCGTCGCGGATCATTCGTAGCTGCGCTTCGCGGGCATCATCACCGCTACGCACATCGGCACCAAAGCGGAACACGGCTTCGGTAATACGGAATTTAGTGCTGTCCGCGCCCATAAACCACACCATGCCCAGACGGCGCAGACGGTTAAGCGACGTTCTGACTTTATCCTGCAGTTTTTGACGATCCAGATCAGAACCGGTGGAGCGCTGGTTGACGTATTTCATCAACTTAGATTCGTCGGCCAGGCTCAGCAACTCGTCGTATAACTCTTGCTGGGTGAAAATACCTTCATGCGCCAGTCGCTCAGGGCTGAGGTAGAGGTAGCAGAGAATTTTGCCGACCATCATATCCAGCTCGGAAAGTACCGAACGAGGAATGAGCGTGGTAGAACGCGGGCGCAGATAGAAAAACCCTTCTGGCGCACGGATCAGTTCTACGCTGTAACGGTTGTAAAACAGCTCGAGTTCTTCCTGATAGTCCATCAGGAAGGCGTGGTTATCCAATTCATCAATGCCAATGTGGCGGCCAGAACGAAGCTGACTGTCCAGAGCAGGAAAGAGGGAATTCGCCAACGCCTGCGCCAGCTTAGCTGGCATTATGTGTTCAATATTTGTCGATGACATGGGCCTGCACCTTGGCTCCGAAATCATTGATTGCCTGCCATTCGGCTGGCAACCCTGAAAAATCTGCTTCAGCCACACCAAGGCGCACGGCCTGGTCGACTACAATTCGCGCTACGTCAAAATGCCGCGCACGCGGATACTGCTCGAGATAATCACGCATCACGGTTCCGAGGTTGAGTGGCGTCTTCTGTTGTTGATAAACCTGCAATGCCTGTTCAATCAACGCGGTAAGTTGTTCACGTATTTCGCTGAACTCTTCGTATTCGAGGTCAGGTGGTAATTCCCCGGTGACTTCCTCGCTGCGCAGGGCTAGCTCTTCATCACGCATATCCAACAGACGTTCAGCATTGGCAAACGTCAGGGTCCAAGGCTGATCGAAATAGTTTTGCACCGATTGGCGTAAACGCTGCGCAAACACGCGGTTTTTATCCATGTCGATGGCCGTACGAATAAATTTATGCACGTGACGGTCATAGCCGATCCACAGGTCAATCGCCTGCTGGCCCCAGCTGGTTATACGGTCAAGCTTGCTTTGCAGGTCAAACACCAATTTGTCGACGAAGCCTAATTCGCCATCACCCATGGTGAACTCCTGAATACGCAGTAAGTGTGCCTGCAGCAGATCACCTGCGGCTTCCAGCGTATCCTGCAATTCACGCAGCGTACCGGACGTTTCAGACAATAACATTTCACAGCTGGAAATCGCCGCGCGCCAGTCTTTATTGAGTAAAGAGGCAATGTCGTCTTTCACGCCCTGCTGCTGTTCGTCCATGATCCTCTGGGTCATGTCGATGCTGTCGAAGATCTCGGCAACCGAGTATTTCAATGGAGCGAAAACGTTGCGGTGCCAGTGGAACTCATCGCCCCCCTCTTCGGCCGCATCGGCGGCACGCTTGAGCTCCTGCGCCACGATAGACAGCTGCATGGAAAGGCGCAGCGTGGAGAATTCGCGCTGGCGGATATAGTAGTCGGTAATGCCAATACCGAGAGGCGTTAAGCGATAAATGGCGTTGCCATCGGCCAGTTCACTGACAAAACGATTGAGCAAACGCTGACGCACCATGTCATTGATGGCGTTGTTAGCACGTACTGTGACGGTTTCATGCGTCTGTTCGAAGCCTTTGCTTACGTGACGAAATGCATCAACCAGTTCACCTTCGCTCATTTCTCCATCAAGACGCTCACCGTTGAGCGTCGCGATCGCCAGAAGAAAGGCCAGCCTCTCTGTGGGCAGCGAAATTGAGAAGTCATTTTTACGTGCCCAGGCGACCAGTTCGGGTACAGTCTGGGAAAAGTCACTCATGATTCGTCCTTCAGATTGGGTTTGTGCGCCATCACGTGGATGTAACGTCCCAAACTAACAAAAGGTTCCTGTCGGCAATAACGCTGTTCCAGCGCCAGAAGCTCGTCGAAATCCTGTTTATGTTGTTGCCGGTTACGCAGGTAATCATGGAATACCCGGACGCCCGTCTTGCCACCGATTTTCATCCCGAGCTCTTCAAGCCATTGGTAAACCTGTTGGGGTTCCAGCGGGTGATCGGGTAACAGCGAGCTTTTTTTAATTTTTGGAACGCCTGCCTCAACGTGACCGAAGTTTCCCAGGATCATATGCCGCATAACCAGACCGTGGATATTGTAGAACATCAGGGACAGTGCGCCACCAGGCGCAAGACAATCGGTTAAAGCCTGCAAAGCCTGTTGCGGCTCTGCCAGCCATTCGATCACCGCGTGAAACAATATCAGATCAACCGGCTGTTCCAAATGCTGGGCGATATTCTGAGCAGGACATTGTACAAATTGCATGTTCCCGCTCACACCTTTTTCCTCAGCAGCGACTTTTGCGCGGCGGATCATCTCACCAGACAGATCGCACAACAAGACCTGATGTCCTAAAGCGGCGAGTTCACACGCCATTTGCCCTTCACCACCACCGGCATCAAGAATTCGCAGTGGCCGATTCGGCAACGTGGCGATCAATTCACGTAAATCTTGCCCCAGCACCGCCTGACGAATGCGTCCTTTCGTCGTGCCATAGATATTGCGCGAAAATTTTTCGGCCATATCGTCGAAATTGCGATCCTGCATGGAGTGGCACCTGCTGCGAGAAGAAGAAATAGGGGTCGATTACTTAATATTGGACAGACCGACCAGCCTGCTATTTTGGCACAGGCTGACGTAGAATAAATCATCCTGACGTCGATTCACTCCCGGATGCCGTTTTTTCACTCAAAAGGAGCTATTTCTCATGCTTTTTGCGCTCAAAAAAGCTGTCGGTGGGTTGTTATTACCTTTACCCTTTTTGTTATTGCTGATGGCATTCGCACTGGTTTTACTATGGTTTACACGCTGGCAGAAGACCGGAAAAGTCTGTTTTTTGGTGAGTTGGTTAATTCTGGCCCTGCTGAGCCTGCAACCTGTCGCCGACAGTCTGCTCCGACCGCTGGAAAACACCTATCCGACTTACCAGCCTGACGCCGAGAAACCCGTTAAATACGTCGTTGTACTGGGCGGCGGTTATACCTATAACCCTGAGTGGGCTCCAGGCTCAAACCTGATTAACAACAGCCTGCCGCGCGTCGTCGAAGGTATTCGCATCTACCGGCTTAATCCGGGCGCAAAGATGATTTTTACCGGTGGAAAAGCGATCTCTAATCCTGTGAGTAGTGCTGAAGTCGCGGCAAAAGTGGCCATCAGCCTCGGAGTACCGGAAAGCGATATCATCAAAGTGGATACACCGCGGGATACACAGGAGGAGGCGCAGCAGGTCAAAGCGCGGATCGGGCAACAGCCGATGGTGCTGGTGACCTCAGCGAATCATTTGCCACGCGCCATGATTTTCTTCGAACAGCAGGGACTCATACCGGTTCCCGCCCCCGCAAATCAACTGGCCATCGACTCGCCGCTGAATCCGTGGGAGAAAATACTACCCAGTCCGCTGTTTTTATCGCACAGCGAACGCATTTGGTATGAAACCCTGGGACGCGCATGGCAGTGGCTAAGTAGCCCGTCAACGTCAGGTTAATTCAGCCAAGGCAACAGTTGCTGGCGCGCATAGTCAAAAGCGCGCCGGTCAAATTGACCGGTATGAATCAGATGAGCGACGCATTCCCACACGATGTAAAGCCAGCGCCTGGCAAGAAAGCTTTCTGCCACAGGGGCCCGCTGTAAGTAGCTGAACAGCAGTTGCTCGCTCATGCCTTTCTCCCACAACCGGAAGAGATCAAATTCACGCGGCGCCCACAAAACGGTCCCCGGATTGATCATCGCCAGCAGTTGGTCACTGCGCGGATCTTTCAGCAGACTGCGCAGCGACAGATTGCCGTGCACCAGCACCGGATTGTCGTTGAAGTCAGCAAATAGGTTATTCAGACTGGACCGTGCCCGAAACAACAGCGTGCGGTCTTCCTGAGTCAGAATGGCGGAGTGCAAATTACTCACCGAGGCCCACAGCACTTCAACCCGTTGCTGATACCAGGCCGCCCAACTGTTTTCCTGCGTGCTGTCAACGCTGCCAACGCACCCGTGACTGTCGATGCGATGCCATGCCAACAGCCCCTCGACGATTTGCTCCATCAGGACATCCCAGCGCTGCGGCGTGCGGGTAGGCGCTTCGGCAGAAACGCCGCGCAGACGCTCTATCAGTAGAATTTCCTGATACGGCGGTTGGTGCGTGGTCACCATACCAAACACCGTTGGCACCCTGACAACCCCTTCTCGAGCCAGCATCGACAGTTTATAAGCTTCCTGCGCCGCAATGCCGGTGCAGGTAAAGGTTTTCGCCATTAACGGCATCGCGTGACCCTGCTCATCATAGATAGCAAAGAGATGGGCATAGGGCTGTTCACTAACGCATTCCAGACGGGAAATATTTTCGCCCAGGACAATACTTAGTTCGGCTTTCAGCTGTTCCATAATCATCACACAGTGGTAAATAGGCTCAGGACTATGATGGAAGCATCGCGGGGAGATTTCTCCGTTTCAGATCAATGAAAACGGCATAAAATGAGACGCATAAAAGCAGAGAGGCGATGCGGCAGAACGAAGAAAGGGAAAGACGGAATGCCGCAGCGACATTCCGTATCTGTGCTGGTTACGCGAATAACCTATTCACACTCTATTTTAGTGACCGAAAAACTCACGGACACGCTGTAAATCTTCAGGTGTATCGACACCGACGGACGGAATCGCTTTGGCCACTGCCACGTGGATTTTTTCGCCGTACCAAAGAACGCGCAGTTGCTCCAGCAGCTCAATATTCTCCAGCTGGCTTGGCGCCCAGGTCACATAACGTCTCACAAAACCGGCCCGATAAGCATAAATCCCGATATGACGCAGGAAGGTATCCCCCACGCTGTCTTTGGATTTGGCGAAACGCTCACGCTCCCACGGAATAGTGGCACGCGAGAAGTAAAGTGCATAGCCGTTGATGTCCATTACCACTTTCACTGCGTTCGGGTTGAAGGCTTCTTCCGCCGTTTCAATCGGTACCGCCAGCGTCGCCATACCGGCTTCGCATGACGCCAGATTTTCTGCAACCTGACGAATGATCACCGGCGGAACAAGGGGTTCATCACCCTGCACGTTGACGATAATATCATCATCAGAAAAACCGTATTTCTCGATGACCTCAGCCAGTCGCTCGGTCCCGGACTGATGATCCGCACGGGTCATACAGACTTCACCGCCTGCGGCTTCAACGGCCTTAAATACGTCTGGATGATCGGTGGCAACGATGACGCGGTCGGCACCGGACTCCATGGCACGTTCCATCACATGGATAACCATAGGTTTTCCATTAATGTCTGCCAGAGGTTTGCCGGGTAAGCGGCTGGAAGCAAAGCGAGCGGGAATGATAACAATGAAACTCATGGATGCGTCTCGTCAGCAGAAAGCGCGCGGGCTTCAGTTTCTAATAACACCGGAATGCCATCGCGAACGGGATAAGCCAGCCCGTCAACTTTACACACCAACTCTTGCGATTCTTTATTGAAATAGAGCTTACCGGTACACACAGGACAAGCGACTATTTCGAGTAAACGATGATCCATACTTCCTCCCCGAGATCTCACAGCTGGCAAACAACGCCAGTGCGGTAATGCTTTTTGAGATAAACCCTTAGGTGCTGAGAATACCATAAGCCTTTGCGGGTCGTTAATCCGCGACACGATATACACAGTTAACTTGAAGATGCATTTTTCAGCATCTGGAAGTTGTCATTAATTCGGCGTGGCAACGCACCAGAAAGTCCCGGTAATATTTCACTAAAAAATCGTCTTATCTCCTCCCGGAACTG
>BHES01000029.1 GCA_003864575.1 Enterobacterales bacterium | reverse complement strand
TCCCGGTTGTTCTTATGCAGCATTTTCAGGGCTATCCGTTGTTCCGAAGTCAGATGTATTTTCATGACGAGTAGCATGGTCCTCATGGTTCACAACATCAAGTATCTTCATTAATTATGGGTATATAACTTTTAATCGACCCGCAATACGCGACTGGTATTGGTCGTGCCGACGGTGCTCATGACATCGCCCTGGGTCACAATCACCAGATCACCCGAGAGCAGGTAACCTTTGTCACGCAGCAACGTGATGGCGTCATGCGCGGCAACGACGCCGTCGTTGTTACTGTCAAAGAACACCGGCGTCACGCCGCGATAGATAGCGGTGAGGTTCAGCGTATGTTCATGACGAGACATGGCGAAAATCGGCAGGCCGGAGCTGATGCGCGACATCATCAAAGCAGTACGGCCAGATTCGGTCATAGCAATGATGGCGGTAACGCCTTTCAGGTGGTTGGCGGCATACATAGAAGACATGGCAATAGCTTCTTCAATGTTGTCGAACTCAACATCCAGGCGATGTTTTGACACGTTAATGCTTGGGATCTTCTCAGCACCCAGACAAACGCGCGCCATGGCAGCCACGGTTTCAGAAGGGTACTGACCGGCAGCCGTTTCCGCAGAAAGCATAACGGCGTCGGTACCATCGAGAACGGCGTTGGCGACGTCCATCACTTCGGCGCGGGTTGGCATCGGGTTGGTGATCATCGATTCCATCATCTGCGTCGCCGTGATCACCGCGCGGTTTAATTTACGGGCGCGGCGGATCAATTTCTTCTGGATCCCGACCAGTTCAGGGTCGCCAATTTCAACGCCCAAATCACCGCGGGCGACCATCACCACGTCTGAGGCCAGAATGATATCATCCATGGCTTCGTCGGAGGCAACGGCTTCGGCACGTTCAACTTTAGACACTATTTGTGCATTACAGCCAGCATCACGCGCCAGCCTGCGTGCATAGTTCAAATCTTCGCCAGTTCGAGGGAAAGAGACGGCCAGATAGTCAACGCCAATTTTGGCTGCGGTAACAATGTCAGCTTTGTCTTTTTCGGTCAGTGCTTCGGCAGACAGACCGCCGCCGAGTTTGTTGATGCCTTTATTGTTGGACAGCGGGCCGCCCACGGTCACTTCGGTAAAGACTTTCATGCCCTGAACTTCCAGCACTTTCAACTGTACGCGTCCGTCGTCGAGCAGCAGAATATCGCCCGGTACCACGTCAGCCGGTAAACCTTTGTAGTCGATACCGACTTTTTCTTTATCGCCTTCGCCTTTGCCCATGTTGGCATCGAGCAGGAATTTGTCGCCGATGTTAAGGAAGACTTTGCCTTCCTTAAAGGTCGATACACGAATTTTAGGACCCTGGAGATCGCCAAGGATCGCCACGTGGCGGCCGAGACGCGCTGCGATTTCACGCACTTTATTGGCGCGAATAATATGGTCTTCAGCGGTGCCGTGGGAGAAGTTCATGCGAACGACGTTAGCGCCCGCAGCGATGATCTTTTCCAGATTATTGTCGCGGTCAGTGGCTGGGCCGAGGGTACAAACAATTTTGGTTCTTCTGAGCCTTCTGGACATGTATTACTCCGTTGACTGGTGAACAAGTGTGTTGCAAAAAAAACAGTGAGAACTTCTTTATCATTCAGACTACGCTTAGTCGAAAACATTAGGAACGGGCATGCCTTTATCAAACCGCGATTCTTTCAGCGCGTCTTTGACCCGCTTCAGGTTATCTCTGAATTTTGCCCCGCGACGCAAAGTAAATCCGGTCGCCAGCACGTCAATGAGGGTTAATTGCGCAATGCGTGACACCATGGGCATATAAACGTCGGTATCTTCGGGGACGTCGAGCAGCAACGCCAATGTTGCCTCGCTGGCCAATGGGGTATTTTGCGAGGTAATGGCGATCACCGTGGCGTCATTTTCACGGGCCAGATGGGCCAGTTCCACCAGACTTTTGGTACGCCCGGTATGGGAAATCAACACCACCACATCGCCTTCAGTACAGTTCATACAGCTCATGCGTTGCATAACGATGTCATCAAAGTAGACCACCGGAATATTAAAGCGGAAAAACTTGTTCATCGCGTCATGGGCTACGGCGGCTGAGGCACCGAGACCGAAAAAGGATATTTTTTTGGCCTGAGTGAGCAGGTCTACCGCGCGGTTAATCGCACTGATATCCAGCGTGTTTTTCACCTGATCGAGTGTTGCCATGGTGGATTCGAAAATTTTGCTGGTGTAGGCGTCCGCACTGTCGCTCTCATCGACATTGCGGTTCACATAGGGCGTGCCATTGGCCAGACTTTGGGCCAGATGCAATTTAAAGTCGGGGAAGCCTTTCGTGTCGAGGCGGCGGCAAAAACGGTTTACAGTCGGTTCGCTCACATCGGCCATTCGGGCCAGCGTGGCAATGCTGCAATGGATGGCGGTCTGGGGGGAGGCGAGAATGGCCTCGGCAACTTTTCTTTCAGACTTGCTCAGGATATCCAGATGGCTTTGGATCTTTTCCAATGTATTCATTTACGCGCCACTCATAGGTTTCAACGATTTCTGTGAAAAGAGGAAATCATGTCGGTTTGATGAAAATATACTACGAGCTTGATTGGGTTGGCAGAAGCAATGTGGTGAATTGTAAGCTTTTCTCCTCAGAGTATGACCGGGGTCTAAATTTCAGTATGGTAAATCCCCTCCATATTTGTCATAAAATTACAGAATTCGGCGCTTTTAGTGGTGGATTTAACAGCTATGACAAAATATGTGGTTTTTATTCATTTATTAACGTTTTAGATCGAGGTTTACGGGCCCCAACCAATCAGAGTACATTGTTGCTGAAATAAAATTACAATATATCCTGCATTCTTGCATTAAGGAGAAGAACATGGCGGTAACCCAGACAGCCCAGGCCTGTGACCTGGTTATTTTCGGAGCGAAAGGCGATCTTGCGCGTCGTAAACTGTTGCCTTCCCTGTATCAGCTAGAGAAGGCTGGCCACATCCACCCTGACACCAAAATCATCGGTGTTGGCCGTGCAGAGTGGGACAAAGCGGCATATACCGAAGTTGTCAAAGAAGCACTGACCACCTTCATGAAAGAAGAGATTGATGCGCAATTGTGGGAAAAACTCAGTGCGCGTCTTGAATTCTGCAACCTTGATGTCAACGATCTGAAGCATTTTAAAGTGTTGGGCAAAATGCTCGACCAGAAAAACCGCGCCACGATTAACTACTTTGCGATTGCGCCAAGCCACTTCGGTGCTATCTGCCGTGGTCTGGGTGAAGCCGGTCTGAACAAAGAACCTGCGCGCGTTGTGATGGAAAAACCACTGGGACACTCACTGGAGTCTTCTCAGGTCATCAACGATCAGGTCGCAGAATACTTTGCAGAGACTCAGGTTTACCGTATCGACCACTATCTGGGTAAAGAAACGGTACTGAACCTGTTGGCGCTGCGTTTTGCCAATAACCTGTTCGCCAGTAACTGGGACAACCGTACCATCGACCACGTGCAGATCACCGTGGCTGAAGAGGTGGGTATCGAAGGCCGTTGGGGTTACTTCGATGAAGCGGGTCAGATGCGTGACATGATCCAGAACCACCTGCTGCAAATTTTGACCATGATCGCCATGTCACCACCGGCTGATCTCAGCACCGACCGCATCCGTGATGAGAAAGTCAAAGTGCTGCGCTCCCTGCGTCGCATTGACCAGTCCAACGTGCGTGAAAATACCGTACGCGGTCAGTACACCGCCGGTTTCGTGCAGGGCAAAAAAGTGCCTGGTTATTTGGAAGAAGAGGGCGCGAAAAAATCCAGCACCACGGAAACCTTCGTCTCTATCCGCGTGGACATCGACAACTGGCAGTGGGCTGGTGTGCCGTTCTACCTGCGTACCGGTAAGCGTCTGCCGACCAAATGTTCAGAAGTGGTGGTGTATTTCAAAACCCCTGCGCTGAACCTGTTCCGCGATTCCTACCAGCAGCTGCCACAGAACAAACTGACCATTCGTCTGCAACCGGATGAAGGTATCGAGATCGAAGTACTGAACAAAGTGCCGGGTCTTGAGCATAAACACCGTCTGCAAACCACGAAGCTGGACTTGAGCTTTACCGAAACCTTCAACGAACAGCACATCGCCGATGCCTACGAGCGTCTGCTGCTGGAAACCATGCGTGGTATTCAGGCACTGTTCGTCCGTCGTGATGAAGTGGAAGAGGCCTGGAAATGGGTCGACTCCATCATGAACGCCTGGGCTGCAGAAAGCGAAGCGCCAAAACCTTACCAGTCCGGTATCTGGGGTCCTGTCGCGTCAGTGGCAATGATCACCCGTGACGGGCGCTCCTGGAACGAGTTCGAGTAAAGGGACACTGATGGCTCATTTTGTCGAATTTTCCGGCGCGCTGGCGCTAAACCAAAACTTCGCCGGAAAGATTGCGGATGCCCTTCGTCAGGGGATCGCGGCAAACGGCAAAGCCAGCCTGGTGGTATCGGGTGGTCGTACACCGCTCGATCTTTTTATTCAGCTCACGCGTCAGGAGCTGGACTGGAGCAAGGTCGTCATTACGCTGGCCGATGAGCGCTGGGTCAGCCCGGACAATGGCGCCAGCAATGAAAAGCTGGTGCGCGATAACCTGTTGCAGGGGTTGGCCGCCTCAGCCACGTTTATCAGCCTGAAAAATTCGGCGACGTCACCCTTTGACGGGGCGGCGGAAACCGAAGAAGCGCTGAAAGCATTGCCGCGGCCTATCGACGTGGTGATCCTCGGCATGGGCGATGACGGCCATACGGCCTCACTGTTCCCCGGTGCGGCCAATCTGGCGGCGGCGCTGGCGCTGGATTCCGACCGCACCTGCATGGGCATGACGCCGCTGACCGCGCCGCTCGACCGGATAACCCTGACGTTGCCGGTGCTGCTCGACAGCCGCAATATCTATCTGCATCTGATGGGCGAAGCGAAACGTGAAGTGTATGAACGGGCCGAAAAAGGCACCGATGTGAACGAAATGCCGGTGCGTGCCGTGCTGAATCAGCAGCAAACACCGGTCAGTGTTTACTGGACAGCGTAATAGCAGTTTCTGAAACCGTTGCTCCGGCAGCGGTTTTTTATTTTAGTTTTTAATACTCAACGTCATTCGAATTGCAGGTAGTCAACATCCCGGCGATTTGAAAGATGCAAGGTATTGTGGGTGTGGTCGGTAACCTGCATTTGCAGGCCCTGTGGCAGGGGCGCGCCATCAATCACAACAATGCCCAAGGGCATGAATGGAGACAAAGATGAAAAATTGGAAAACAAGCGCGGAACAGATCCTGAAGTCTGGTCCGGTCGTTCCGGTGATTGTTATCAACAAACTTGAACATGCCGTTCCACTGGCTAAAGCCCTGGTTGCGGGCGGTGTTCGGGTGCTGGAAGTGACGCTGCGTACCGCGTGTGCGATGGACGCCATCAAAGCCATCGCTAAAGAAGTGCCGGATGCCATTATCGGCGCGGGTACGGTGCTTAACCCTGAGCAGTTGGCCGAGGTCACCGCGGCGGGCGCGCAGTTCGCTATCAGCCCTGGCCTGACCGAAGCGTTGTTGAAAGCCGCTAATGCGGGTTCTATTCCGTTGATCCCAGGGATCAGCACCGTATCAGAACTGATGCTGGGCCTCGATGCCGGTCTGCGTGAATTCAAATTCTTCCCGGCGGAAGCGAACGGCGGCGTGAAAGCCTTGCAGGCGATTGCCGGCCCGTTCCCGCAGGTGCGTTTTTGCCCGACCGGGGGGATCACGCCGAACAACTACCGCGACTATCTGGCACTGAACAGCGTGCTGTGTATCGGTGGCTCATGGCTGGTGCCTGCGGATGCGCTGGAAAGCGGTGATTACGCGCGCATTACGCAATTGGCGAAAGACGCTGTCGCAGGCGCACAGAAATAAATTCTGTCCGGCGAAAACAAAAAACCTCCCGCGGGAGGTTTTTTTATGCCTGCCCGTCAGCGCTTAGCGTGCAGCGATGATCTTTATTTCAATTTTGTATTTCGGGTTCATCAGATTGGCCTGAACCGTACAGCGTACCGGGGCATTGCCCGGTGAAACCCACGCGTCCCAGGCTTCATTCATGGCTTTAAAATCTTCTTTGTGAACGAGGAACAGCGTGGCATCGAGGATTTTGCTTTTGTCAGAACCGGCTTCAATCAGTACGGCATCAATGATCGCCAGCGTTTCAGCCGTCTGGTCTTTGGCATTCGCATCCAGATCTTCCGGCACGGCGGTGTAGTAAATGGTGTCATTGTGGATCACCACATCGGACATGCGCGGCTCAGGTCTGATTCGTTCGATGGTCATATTTCCATGCTCCTTTAGTCACTTTCTAATGATGGCGCTAAGGGTATCACAAAGGCGGATTACGTTGGATTGGCAGATGGCGGTAGCCGTGAAGGCATTGGATTGGCATAATCACTGCTGATCCGTACAGGTAGAGAGACAGCGTGACAGACGATTTTGCACCAGACGGCGCATTAGCGCAGAAAATTGAAGGTTTTAAACCCCGTGAACCTCAGCGTCTGATGGCGCAGGCCGTCAGCAAGGCGATCACTAACAAACAGGGGCTGGTGGTTGAAGCGGGCACCGGTACCGGCAAAACTTACGCCTATCTGGCCCCGGCACTGCGCTCGGGTAAAAAAGTGATTATTTCTACCGGTTCAAAAGCCCTACAGGATCAGCTCTATTCCCGTGACTTACCCAAAGTCGCCAGCGCACTGAAATTCAAGGGTAAACTGGCGTTGTTGAAAGGGCGCTCGAACTACCTGTGTATCGAACGTCTCGAGCAGCAGTCCCTGTCCGGCGGCGATCTTGCCAGCCAGTCTTTAAGTGATTTGGTGCATCTGCGCAACTGGTCGAGCATGACCGAAGAGGGTGATATCAGCACCTGCGCGGTGGTGGCCGAAGACAGCTATGTCTGGCCGCTGGTGACCAGCACCAATGATAATTGCCTCGGCAGCGACTGTCCGGCCTACAAAGATTGCTTTGTGGTTAAAGCCCGCCGTAAAGCGATGGATGCCGACGTCGTGGTGGTCAACCATCATCTGTTTATGGCGGATATGGTGGTTAAAGAGAGTGGTTTCGGAGAATTAATACCGACCGCTGATGTGATGATTTTCGATGAAGCACACCAAATTCCGGACATCGCCAGCCAGTATTTCGGCCAGCAGGTGACCAGTCGTCAGTTGT
The DNA here is from genome assembly GCA_003864575.1 of Enterobacterales bacterium. Taxonomy (GTDB): domain Bacteria; phylum Pseudomonadota; class Gammaproteobacteria; order Enterobacterales; family Enterobacteriaceae; genus Ewingella. The sequence goes on along the minus strand of BHES01000029.1, from coordinate 23,840 downwards.
TGGATATGGCCAAAGACATCACGATTGCGTATCGCACTGAGGTGCGTGACTCGGTCCAGTTGCAAAAAAGTGCCGACCGTCTTAGCCAGAGCACGATGGATTTCCGTCTGGCGCTCGGCGAACCCGGTTTTCGCGGCAACCTGCGCGATGTGCTCAGTCAACCGGCTATTCAGCGCGCGCTGTTGCTGCTCGATGACGCTCTCGAACTTTGCTACGACGTGGTAAAACTTTCCCTTGGACGCTCAGCCCTGCTGGACGCCGCCTTTGAGCGCGCAACGGTCTACCGCAACCGTCTCAAGCGGCTGAAAGATGTCACCATTCCCGGTTACAGTTACTGGTACGAATGCAATTCACGCCACTTTGTCCTGGCGTTGACGCCGCTTTCCGTCACCGACAAGTTCAGCGAAATGATGGCCGATAAACCCGGTGCGTGGATTTTTACGTCCGCCACGCTTTCGGTGAACGATCAGCTCCATCATTTCACCGCGCGTCTCGGGCTGGATAGCGCCGAAACCTTATTGTTGGCGAGTCCCTTTGACTATGCCAATCAGGCGCTGCTCTGCGTCCCGCGTTTCCTGCCCGAAACCAATGTGCGCGGCATTTCCAAACAACTGGCGCGCATGTTGCACCCGCTGATTGAGGCCAACCAGGGCCGCTGTTTTTTCCTTTGCACCTCCCATTTAATGATGCGAGAACTGGCCGAGGAGTTCCGTGCCACCCTGACGTTGCCGGTCCTGTTGCAGGGCGAAACCAGTAAAGGCCAATTGCTGGCTCAGTTCGTCGAGGCCGGAAATGCCCTGCTGGTGGCGACCAGCAGTTTCTGGGAAGGGGTGGATGTGCGCGGTGAAGCGCTCTCCTGCGTCATCATCGACAAACTGCCGTTTACTTCGCCGGATGACCCGCTGCTGAAAGCGCGGATTGAAGATTGCCGGTTGCGTGGTGGAGATCCGTTTAACGAAGTACAACTCCCCGATGCGGTGATCACCCTCAAACAGGGCGTAGGCCGCTTGATTCGTGATACCGATGACCGTGGCGTGATGATTATCTGCGATAACCGCCTGGTAATGCGCCCTTACGGTGAAGTGTTTTTGAACAGTTTGCCGCCCGCGCCGCGCACCCGTGATTTAGCGAAGGCGATCCGTTTCCTGCAAAATGCTGAAGAGCAGAAATAGCACGTCAGTTATGCTAGAATCCCGCCCCGAAAAAGGCCTTTAACCGGGGTGTTTATGGCCTTTAACTCCTTTTTTCCGCCTGAGGTTTGGCATGTCCACGCGAATTTTAGCAATTGATACGGCGACAGAAGCCTGTTCGGTTGCGCTTTACAATGACGGCGAGACGCTCGCTCATTTTGAACTCTGCGCGCGTGAACACACGCAGCGTATTCTGCCAATGGTGCAGCACATTCTGTCCGAGGCAGGCCTGACGTTAAATCAGCTCGACGCGCTGGCTTTTGGCCGTGGTCCGGGCAGTTTTACCGGTGTGCGTATCGGTATTGGTATCGCTCAGGGGCTGGCGTATGGCGCTGAATTGCCGTTGCTGCCAGTTTCCACCCTGATGACCATGGCGCAGGGCGCACATCGTCTGAACGGTGCTGAGCGCGTTTTAGCGGCCATCGATGCCCGTATGGGCGACGTGTACTGGGGCGAGTATTATCGCAGTGCAGACGGTGACTGGCAGGGCGAGCAGAGCGAAGCGGTGATCAAACCCGAACAGCTTTCGCAGCGTGCCGCTGATTTCTCCGGCCGTTTCGCGACCATCGGCACCGGCTGGCAAACCTATCCCACTCTGCTGGGGGACACACTAGCCGCTGAACTGTTTGACGGTGAAATGTTACTGCCACAGGCCGAGGACATGTTGCCCTTAGCGCTGCAAATGTGGCAACGCGGCGTCCGCGTTACCCCTCAACATGCCGAACCCGTCTACTTGCGTAACGAAGTGACATGGAAAAAGCTTCCTGGTCGGTAGGTTATCGCAACTTGTGCAACAAACCGTGGTCAAAATTAACAATATAGTCCTGGAGTTTTTGCTATGCGTAAGTGGTCAGGTGTTCCACGGTTTTCGGCTCTGGCGCTCAGCGCCATCAGTTTGAGTGTTTTATTACTGTCCGGCTGTGTCACGGTCCCCGATGATATTCGCGGGACCACGGATACGCCGCAGATGAATCTGCAAGCGGTGCAGGGCGCGCCGCAGTTGTATACCGGTCAGGAAGCTCGTTTTGGCGGGAAAGTGGTCGGCATTACCAACGAACAAAATAAAACGCGTCTTGAAATTGCCACTATGCCGCTTGATGACGGCGCAAGACCGATTCTGGGTGCCGCATCGCTCGGGCGTATTCATGCTTATGTGAATGGCTTCGTTGACCCTGTAGATTTCAAGGGTCAGCTCGTGACCGTCGTCGGGCCTATTACCGGTGCTGAAAATGGCACCATCGGACAAACGTCGTATAAGTTTGTCACCGTGAACGTGAACAGTTTCAAGCGCTGGCGCCTGACTCAACAGGTCGTCATGCCGCCACAGCCTATGGGACCATGGGGATACGGAGGCCCTTATGATCCACGCTGGGGGCGAGTCTATGGGCCCGGCTGGGGTCCCGGTTGGTATGACACACAACCGGCACGCGTCGAGACCATCGTCACTGAATAAACCCCCGCCACTGGCGAAAGGAAAAGCACCACCTCCTCCGCCACCGGTGAGCAAGAAGTAAGTCAGACATTTATAGGCGGCCTTTGCCGCCTTTTTCTTTTTTGGGCCATGGAGGCTCAGTAAAATTAGTGACCGGCCTCTCAACCTAAACATTGTTTAAAACGCAACTGGTAAGCTGAGTTAAAATATTGTTAAAGACGTGATAAAACTCGTCACATTGAGATGGCAGCAACACATGATTTCAGGAGTATTAGCTTGGAAAAGGTTTGGCTAAAACGTTACCCGTCGGATGTTCCCGAGAACATCGACCCGGACCGCTACAGCTCGCTGGTTGAGATGTTTGAGAATGCGGCACTGCGTTATGCAGACAGCCCGGCGTTCATCAACATGGGCGAGGTGATGACGTTTCGTAAACTTGAAGAGCGTAGCCGTGCATTTGCCGCTTACCTGCAAAATGAATTAGGGCTGAAGAAGGGCGATCGTGTCGCGCTGATGATGCCGAATCTGTTGCAGTACCCGATAGCCCTGTTCGGCGTGTTGCGTGCCGGTATGGTGGTGGTCAATGTTAATCCGCTGTATACCCCGCGCGAACTTGAGCATCAGCTCAATGACAGCGGCGCCAGTGCGATCGTCATTGTGTCGAACTTTGCCCATACGCTGGAAAAAGTGGTCTACAAAACGCAGATCAAACATGTGATCCTAACCAGAATGGGCGATCAGCTTTCGGCCGCTAAAGGTACGCTGGTTAATTTCGTCGTCAAATATGTCAAAAGGCTGGTGCCGAAATATCACCTGCCTAATGCCATCTCCTTTCGCAGCGTACTCCAGCAGGGGAGGCGCATGCAGTACATCAAGCCGGATGTGATCAACAGCGATTTAGCCTTCCTGCAATACACCGGCGGGACCACCGGCGTGGCGAAAGGGGCGATGCTGACCCATCGCAATATGCAGGCTAATCTCGAACAGGCAAAGGCCGCCTATTCGCCGCTGCTGATGCCGGGCCATGAACTGGTGGTCACGGCGCTGCCGCTTTACCATATCTTCGCGCTGACGGTGAATTGCCTGCTGTTTATTGAGCTGGGTGGGCGTAGTTTGCTCATCACTAACCCGCGCGATATTCCTGGGATGGTCAAAGAGCTGGCTAAATATCCCTTCACCACCATCAGCGGCGTGAACACCTTGTTCAACGCGTTGCTCAACAATGAAGACTTCCGCGAGCTGGATTTCTCGACGCTGCGCCTGTCGGTCGGCGGTGGGATGTCGGTACAAAAATCAGTGGCAGATAAATGGGAAAAACTCACCGGCAAGCATTTGCTTGAGGGCTATGGTCTGACAGAATGTTCTCCGCTGGTGGCCGGTAATCCTTATGATCTGAAACACTATAGCGGCAGCATTGGCTTGCCGGTGCCTTCGACTGAGGTGAAACTGGTCGACGATAACGGCCATGAAGTCGCTCAGGGTCAACCGGGTGAACTGCTGATCCGCGGGCCACAGGTAATGTTGGGTTATTGGCAGCGTCCGGCGGCAACCGACGAGGTGCTAAAAGATGGCTGGCTCTCAACCGGCGATATCGTTACAGTGGACGAGCAGGGCTTTTTACGCATCGTAGACCGTAAAAAAGACATGATCCTGGTATCAGGTTTCAATGTTTACCCTAACGAGATCGAAGAAGTGGTCTCGCAGCATGAGAAAGTGCTGGAAGTGGCGGCAATCGGTATTGCGAGTGAATCATCCGGCGAAATCGTTAAGATTTGCGTGGTAAAGAAAGATCCCTCGCTCACCAGTGAAGAGTTACTGGCCCACTGCCGCCGTATGCTGACAGGCTACAAAGTACCTAAGATTGTTGAGTTCCGTGATGAATTGCCGAAATCGAATGTGGGCAAAATTCTTCGTCGTGAACTTCGCGATGAACAAAATAAACCTAAGTCTGATGCGGCAAAGAACGCCGCGTAGTGTGTAATAGGCTTATCTTGTTTAACGCAACAGACTCTCACAACGCCGGCGATGTCCGGCGTTGTCACGTAATAACGCAATGATACCCATGTGATTCAACGTGAATGACGGGGTTATGAAGAAGAGAATCAAAGTTTGAACTATCAGTTAATCACCACCAACGACGCGCTGGAGCAAGTTTGCCTTCAGGCGCGGGCACACAGCCAGATTGCCCTCGATACCGAATTTGTCAGAACCCGCACCTATTATCCGCAGCTGGGTCTGATCCAATTGTTTGACGGTGAAACGCTGACCTTAATTGATCCCTTGCCTATCACCGCCTGGCAACCCTTTATCGATCTGCTGACTAACCCTGATGTTGTGAAGTTCCTGCATGCTGGCAGCGAAGATCTTGAAGTCTTTCTCAATGCCTTTGGCGTGCTGCCTGTGCCATTGATTGACACCCAGATCCTCGCTGCTTTCAGCGGGCGTCCACTTTCCTGCGGTTTCGCCCGTCTGGTGCAGGAAACTACGGGCGTTGAGCTGGATAAAAGCGAATCACGCACCGACTGGATTGCCCGTCCTCTGAGCGAAAAACAGTGCGTATACGCCGCTGCCGATGTCTGGTATTTATTGCCGCTGGCTAAACAACTGATGCGTGAAACCGAAGAAGCAGGGTGGATGGAGGCTGCTCTGGATGAATGTCTGGCGTTGTGTCGCCGCCGTGCCGAAGTGCTGCAACCTGAGCTGGCCTACCTGGACATCACGAATGCTTTCCAGCTGCGTCCACGCCAGCTGGCGTGTCTGCAAAAGTTGGCATCCTGGCGTTTGACCCAGGCGCGTCAGCGTGATCTGGCGGTCAACTTTGTAGTTCGCGAAGAGAACCTCTGGCAGGTAGCCCGCTATCAGCCGACGTCATTGGGTGAACTTGAAGCGCTGGGCCTGAGTGGCCCAGAGATCCGTTACCACGGACGTACGTTACTGGCGCTGGTGGCGGAAGCTAATGAGTTAGATGAAGCCGAACTGCCGGCACCGCTGTCGAACCTGATTGATCAGTCGGGTTATCGCAAAGTGTTTAAAGACATTAAAGCGCTGATTCAAACCGTCAGTGAAGAGAGTGGATTAAGCGTCGAATTATTGGCATCCCGTCGCCAAATTAACCAATTGCTAAACTGGCATTGGCAGCTGAAAACCAAAGAACATCCGCCAGAACTTATTAGCGGTTGGCGTGGAAAATTGTTGGCTGACAAATTAAGCGAAATACTGAAAGACTATTAAAAATAATCGAGCATTATTGTATCAATAAGCTGGAATAATCCGAAAGGCAGACTACGATCTGCCTTTTTTATTGTCCTTATTTCGAAAAAAAGAATAGTAGGGTAGACCGGCTTCTTTAATTCTCGCACAAAGCGGCAGGGCAGAGGGGAGTGTGTCGGCTGCAAATATGGGATAGACCTCTGGGCTTATTTTAATGGGTAAAATAGTGGGGGAATTACCGCGGGGAAATAATGTAGGATATGAAGAGTATTGTATGTTTATACAGTTACCCCCTGAAAATCAGGGGGCGACTATTTTGAAGTAAAAACCCTCAAACAGAACGGTTCCATCTCTGTCATTTAGGCGTTTCTTCCGATTCCGGTAAGGTCACGTTAAGCTCAAGTACCGAAATATCATCACCTTTTTGCTCGAACTGTACCTGGAGCATTTCAGGGTCAATCTTGATGTATTTGCAAATCACCGCAAGGATATCGCGCTTGAGCTCCGGCAAATAGGAGGGTTCACTGTCCCCCCTGCGTCGCTCTGCTACGATGATTTGTAGCCGTTCCTTGGCTATATTGGCTGTCGGCTTTTTGCGGGACAGAAAGAAATCTAACAAGGCCATGGTTTATCCCCCAAAAAGGCGTTTCAGGAAACTCTTCTTCTCTTCTTCAATAAAACGGAAAGCGCGTTCTTCACCAAGCAGACGGCTGACAGTGTCATCGTACGCTTTACCTGCATCGGATTCCTGATCCAGAATAACCGGTTCGCCCTGGTTGGACGCGCGCAGTACAGACTGATCTTCAGGGATCACACCCAGGAGTGGAATGCGAAGAATTTCAAGGACATCTTCCATACTGAGCATGTCCCCGCGGCTAACGCGGCCCGGATTATAACGGGTAAGAAGCAGGTGCTCTTTAATCGGCTCTAAGCCTTGTTCCGCACGGCGGGATTTTGAAGACAAAATACCTAAAATGCGGTCTGAGTCACGTACTGAAGAGACTTCAGGATTAGTGGTGATCACGGCTTCGTCAGCGAAATACAACGCCATCAGTGCGCCGGTTTCGATACCTGCCGGTGAATCACAGACCACGAAATCGAATCCCATCTCATTCAGGTCGTTAAGGATCTTTTCAACGCCTTCGTGAGTCAACGCGTCTTTATCACGCGTTTGCGAAGCCGGAAGAATAAATAAATTGTCAGTGCGTTTATCTTTAATAAGCGCCTGATTCAGCGTGGCATCACCCTGTATCACATTGACGAAATCATAAACAACACGGCGTTCACAGCCCATGATCAGATCAAGGTTACGCAAACCGATATCAAAATCGATGACCACGGTCTTCTTGCCTTTTTGAGCTAAACCGGTAGCAATGGCTGCGCTTGAAGTGGTTTTGCCAACGCCCCCTTTACCCGATGTAACAACTATAATGCGTGCCATGAAAGGATTCCTTGTCAAAAGGGCTTAATTTAAAGGTTGTATGGTTAACACGTTATTCAACAGGCTGAGGCGCGCTGCCTGTCCGTAATAGTCGGACGGGATCTGATCACTCAACCAGTACTGCCCTGCGATTGAGACTAGCTCAGCTCCCAGATGCGTGCAAAATATCTGACAATTTGCATCACCTGCGGCACCCGCCAGCGCACGGCCTCGCATCATGCCATAAATATGGATGTTGCCATCGGCAATAAGTTCCGCACCGGCGCTCACACTGCTTGTCACAATGAGATCGCTGTTACGGGCATAAATCTGTTGGCCAGAACGGACTGGCGTGCTGATGATCCGGGTTTTCGCTGGCGCGTTGTCTGGCACGACCGGTACCGGCGGCTCCGCCGCAATACGCTGCGCACGGCCTTCACTCAGCAGCGGTAAACCGGTGCGGGAGATGGCGCGTTTCTGCCGTTCGTCTTTGCAACCACTGATGCCTACAACGCGAAAACCAGCAGAAGCGACAGCCTGTTGAATGTCTTTCCAGTTCGCTTCGCCGGTAAGCGCCGCGACGTTAATAACAACAGGGGCATTTTTGAGGAAAGCAGGAGCTTGCTCCACTTTTTCCTGTAATGCCTGATGAATAACCTCGGGTTGTGCACTATGTAAATGAACAACCGATAAGGTAAAACTGCTGCCTTTTAGTTCTATTGGCGATTGTGACATCTATCCTGACTCAGTCTCAGCAACTTCTAATCCCCGGAATACCACTCGGGGGGCGATATTCCGATGTACGATAAGCATGTTATAGTTACAGTTATATCTAGGCAAGCCGCCGTTTCAATAAATTAGAGTTAAAAAAATGCTTTGTGCCATCTATAGAAGTAGCAAACGCGATCAGACATACCTGTATGTCGAAAAAAAAGACGATTTTTCCCGTGTTCCTGAGGAATTATTGCAAGGTTTTGGTAAGCCGCAGTTCTCAATGGTATTAAACCTTGGTCAGCGTAAAAAGTTGGCGACTGCTGATATTGAGAAAGTAAAACAATCACTCGAAGTGCAGGGTTATTATTTGCAAGTCCCACCCCCAATGGAAAGTTTATTGAATATGCACCTGGAAAATGGTGAAAAATAAAGCACAGACCTGGGTTGTTGGTGAGTTTTTGTAAATTCAGAGCTGTCGTCTTGCATTCATCTCCGGGCTCCTTCAGGTTGATAACAACTGAGAGTCATAGAGATAATAAGGAATAGCGTGATGAAATTGTCGGGATTAGCAGTCCTGGTGACCAGTGTGATCCTGACTGGGTGCGCCAGGGAAAGTGTAGCCACTGAACCTCAGGTTGTTGCGCCACCGGCTACTGCACCTGTGGCTGAGAAGCCCGCCAAAACGACGTTGGCTGACCAGGGGCGTGATCCCGCTGAGTTTCCGGCCTACGTCGAACAACTTAAAACCAAGGCTCGCCAGCAGGGGATCAGTCAACAGACTATCGACAGTGCCTTCGCCAATGTGCACTTTCTCGATCGCGTCATCAACTCCGACCGTAATCAGCTGGAAAAGAAAATAACCCTGGATGATTACCTGACGCGTGTTCTACCGCAGGCCAAAATTGAGCAAGCCCGGATCCAGTATCAGGCGAATCTTCCCGCGCTGATGCAGGGCAACGACCGTTATGGCGTGCAGCCGCAGTACATTGTCGCGCTGTGGGCTATGGAAAGTAATTTCGGTAAAATTCAGGGTAAAGAAGATGTCTTTTCCGCCCTGGCAACACTGGCTTTTGAAGGGCGCCGCGAAGCCTTCTTTACTAAAGAGTTCATGGCTGCGCTGAAAATTGTCGACTCCGGCCACGCCACCAGTGACATGATGAAAGGCTCCTGGGCTGGCGCAATGGGGCAGTCGCAATTTATGCCGACCTCCTATCTGAACTACGGTGCTGATGGTAATGGCGACGGGAAGATTGATATCTGGAAAGATACCGATGATGTCTTCGCTTCTACCGCTAATTATCTCTCTACTGAAGGCTGGAAAAAGGGACAAAGCTGGGGGCAGGAAGTGAAGCTGCCGGCAGGTTTTGACGCCGCGCAGACGGGGCTGAAAAACAACCAGATGCATACGGCCAGTTATTGGCAGCAAAAGGGTGTGACACAGGCGGATGGCAGTGCACTGACATCAACGGCGACCCGCGCATGGATTATCACCCCGGACGATGTGCAGGGCCGTGCATTCCTCGTGCTTGATAATTTCCGCACTATTATGCATTGGAATCGTTCGACCTATTTCGCCCTGAGTATAGGCATGATGGCTGATGCTATTATGGCTGAACCGGCTCAGTCTCAGGCTGAGGCTCAGACACCGGCTGCTGCAACGCCTGAAGCACCGGCGGCCAAGGCATCGCCCGCGCCAACGGGGAAGAACCCCTTCGGCGGCTGATTGACACTTTCAGGAGTTTCTCATGTATCAACACAGAGACTGGCACGGCGCGTTACTTGATTTCCCGGTGAACAAAGTGGTGTGTGTCGGCAGCAATTATGCTGACCACATAAAAGAGATGGGTAGTCAGGTTGCTGCCGAGCCGGTTTTATTTATCAAACCGGAAACGGCGCTGTGCGATATCCGCCAACCCATCGCGCTCCCTGTCAATCTGGGCTCGGTGCATCACGAAGTGGAGCTGGCTGTTTTGATTGGAACCCCTCTCAAACAGGCGAGTGAGGATAGGGTGGCTAATGCCATCGCTGGCTACGGTCTGGCTTTGGATTTAACGCTGCGTGATCTGCAAGCAGGGTTTAAAAAATCCGGCCAGCCATGGGAAAAAGCCAAAGGTTTCGACGGATCCTGTCCGATCAGCGGGTTTATCCCTGTCAGTGAGTTTGGCGATGCTCAGGCTGTCGATCTGCAATTAATCGTCAATGGTGAGGTACGCCAGAAGGGGAATAGCCGCGACATGCTGACTAAAATTCTTCCTCTGATAGCCTACATGAGCCGTTTCTTCACGCTGCGCGCCGGAGATATCATTCTCACGGGTACGCCGCAGGGGGTAGGACCTATGTTCACTGGCGATACCCTTGAAGCATCACTTAACGGTAAAAGTGTGACCACCCGCGTCATTTAAGCCTGCCTGATCTGCCGCAAGTTATCTGCTGTCCGGGGCCGTTATCGGGCAGCTTTACTTGCATCTGTACGCTAAAATGTTTATATAAGCCCCCTCATTTTACTCAACCCGGATGCCACCATGACTGAACCCAATTTTTGGCAGCAGAAAACACTGTCTGAAATGACTGACGAAGAGTGGGAAGCGTTATGCGACGGTTGCGGGCAATGCTGCTTACATAAGTTGATTGACGAAGACACGGACGAAATTTATTTCACCAACGTGGCCTGCAATCAGCTCAACATTAAGTCCTGCCAGTGCCGTAACTACGATCGCCGTTTCACACTGGAAGAAGACTGCATCAAACTGACCCGCGAAAATCTCACCACCTTTGACTGGTTGCCGCCAACCTGTGCGTATCGCTTGGTCGGTGAAGGTCGGCCATTGCTGCCATGGCATCCGCTGTTGAATAAATCGTCCAAGTCAGCCATGCATACCGAACGGATTTCAGTGCGTTATATTGCCGTGCGTGAAGACGATGTCGAGGACTGGCAGGATCACATCATGAATAAGCCGAGCTGGGCTAAGTAAGCTAAGAAACGAAAAAGCCCCGGGTATATAAAATACCCGAGGCCTTACCAATCATTGCTACATGAAGTGGGCGGCGATTATGTCTAAAGCCGTGGGATTAGTAAACAACTAAATCTGTGATGGGTAAGTGTTTTTTTCTGCAATACGGCGTGATATCAGTGCGTCTGTTTTTTTAGAACCGCTAAAGCGGTTTTTTGCTTTTGAAAAAGACGAAAAAACGACATTCGATATATGATGCATTGCCTTAGTTTCTCCCGCTGCTATCATTTGCACGTCAATTTTTGCATATCAATGGGTTCGTCCATTCAGGAAGACAACGATGAAAAAAACGTTTATTGCGCTGGCTGTGCTGTTAGTGGCCGGTTGTTCGGGTAAAAATCCCTACCAGCCAGCGGCGCAAGCCCTTCAGTCTGCGGTAGTGACTCAAAGCCAGACCAACAAAACGCAGAGTCCTGAGCAAGACAAGGCCGATCAGGCTAGCGCAGAGCAGGGGAACACCATTGTCCGGCTCCACCGTGCGGATCAGTGGAGCGTCATTCCTTTCGAGAGAACCTGTCCGCTGTATGTGCGTGTTGACGGAAAACTGGTAGCTGCACTGCAATTCAATGAATATGTTGACTTGCGTCTGGTCAACGGGCAGCGGAAGGTTAAAGTGAGCCTTGCGTGTACGATGACGGGTCGTTCTGCGGAAGCGGTCATTGACGCGAATGGCACGCATCAGGAGTACGAAACTGACAGCAACTGGTACGGTCAACAGCGTTTGTGGCGTACAAAGTAACGTTTAAAGCATAAAAAAGAGGCGCCCATTGAGGCGCCTCTTTCGTTTTAAGACTTTCAACCAGAGTGAGTCTTAGCGACCAAATAGATCACGACGCTTCGGTTTTACAAATTGAGCGATCAGCACCAGCAAAGCCATCAGCATAAACACGCTGAATACGACGACCAGCCACTGAGGCATGCCGAGGCTCAGGAATTCCCACTGTTTTTCCGCACAATCACCTGTAGCAACAAATACGGCCGGGAACCATTTATCCAACGGTAACCAGGTTGGGAAGCGGGCTGCGAAATCGCAAGTCGCGAACGGTGAAGGATGCAGCTGGATCATGGTGTGTTCCCACGACAGACGGATCCCTTCGTAGGCGCTGTAAATCCAAATCAATATACCGGCGTAACGGAATAAACCTGATTTTGGTGCAATGGCACCGACAATCCCAGCTCCCATAATGCCAAACAGTGCGCAACGTTCATAAATGCACATGACACAAGGTTTTAATAACATGACATGCTGAAAATAAAGAGCAACGAGTTCAAGAACCAAAGCGGTTAATGCCATCAGAAGCCAGGCACCGCGTCCCTGAGAACAGCGGTTAAGGTATTGCAACATAGTTTTGTTTTCCATGCAGTAAGCTACTGGCAAGCAGTGTAAACCAATTCATCTTGGCTGCCAGCCCGTTGATTTCAAAATCAGTTAAAAATAGTGTTTAAACCGCACTCTTTAGCGTCGGATAGGGGGATTTGCATTAATCCGACACCTTAGAGGAACACTTATATTTAGCGTTTTGATCAAAACGCACTGAGCGCAAACCTCGCCCTTTCAGGGCGGGGATAAGTGGCGATTGAGGCGTTAGCCTCAAATGTTTTGACCGTATCTAACAGGAAGCCCCGTCCTTTCCGCGTAGCGGCTGGCGAAGCCAGAGGGCGGGGAGGATGTCCACATTGCGGGTTAATGCGCTGGGATAGCGTCAATTACATCGGGTAACGATATCCAGTGCATTGTACTAAACCAGGCGGTCATATCAGGCAATAAATATTGAACACAAAACAAACCAGCCAGGGTCATCACCACGGTATAAGGCAGCGCCATCCACACCATACGGCCATAGGAGAGGCGAATAAGTGGCGCAAGAGATGACGTCAGCAGGAACAGGAATGCAGCCTGACCGTTGGGTGTTGCGACGGACGGCAAGTTGGTACCGGTATTGATCGCAACAGCCAGCAGTTCAAATTGTCGTACTGAAATGACACCGTTTTGTAATGCCGCTTTTGCCTCGTTGATATAGACGGTACCCACGAAGACGTTATCGGAAACAGAAGAAAGCAGTCCGTTAAACAGATAAAACAGTGAAAGCTGATCGCCGGGTTTTGCCTGCAGAACGAAGTGGATTATTGGGCTAAATAAATGCTGCTCGATAATCACCGCAACAATGGCAAAGAACACCGTCAGTAAGGCGGTAAACGGCAATGCCTCCTGGAAGGCTTTACCGATGGCGTGCTCGTCGGTCACGCCGCACAGGGCCGTAGCGAAGATAATGACCGACAAACCAATCAGCCCGACTTCGGCCAGATGGAAAGCCAGCGCCAAAATCAGCCAGATACCAATGATCGCCTGCACAAACAGCTTGAGGCGTTCCTGCTTGTCACGCTTGGTGCTGTTTTGCTCATCAAATTTTTTGAGCACCTCAAACACAGGATGCGGTAATTTTGCGCCATAACCGAACAGACGGAAGCGTTCTACCAGAAAACAGACCATCAGCCCGCAGAAGAAAACCGGCACGGAAACAGGCGACATCCGCAGGAAGAAATCGGCAAATTGCCAGCCCGCAGATTTTGCAATAATCAGATTTTGTGGCTCACCGACCATGGTCATTACGCCACCCAGTGCGGTGCCAACGCCAGCATGCATCATCAGACTGCGCAGGAAAGCGCGAAACTGTTCCAATATCGCCTGACGTTGTTGGTTTCCAGTAAAGCTGCTGTCGTCGTTAATATCCTCTTGGTCGTCGTTGCTTGATGCCACGCGATGATAAATCGAGTAGAAGCCAACAGAGACACTGATCACCACCGCGATCACGGTCAGGGCATCAAGAAAGGCGGAAAGAAAGGCGGCGGCGAGACAGAAAGAGAGCGAGAGGGCGATTTTACTGCGGATATTCAACAGTAATTTCGTGAAGACAAACAACAGCAGCTGCTTCATGAAATAGATGCCAGCCACCATAAAGATCAGCAGCAGGATCACTTCCAGATTCGCCGCAATCTCCTCGCGTATCCGCTCCGCACTGGCCATACCAATCATCACGGCTTCAATCGCCAGCAACCCGCCCGGTTGTAATGGGTAACACTTCAGCGCCATACCCAGGGTGAAAATGAACTCCACAACCAGCAACCACCCCGCCAGAAAAGGGCTGACCAGAAAATAGATTAAAGGATTAAGAATAAGAAAGGCGATGATCGTCAGCTTATACCAGGCTGGCGACTGGCCAAGAAAGTTTTTGACGAACGCGCTTCTGAAAGTCATGTCCATGCTGTTGTCGTTCTCCCAAGTGTAATGCAATAAAATCAATATTATAGGCTAGTCAGTTCAACCACTAAAGGCGATTTAAATGAATAAATAGTTCAGTAACTGCTTAATTATAGAAAAATAGTGCCAAGCTATGCACAGTTTCACTATAAGTTCTGACAGGCCGCTATATCCTACCTTTTTCGTCTGGTATGATGAGCTGAATTACATCGCTTATAAAAAGTCCTAAACGGAACGTAAAAAACATGGTTATTAAGGCGCAGAGTCCTGCCGGTTTCGCCGAAGAGTACATCATTGAAAGTATTTGGAACAGCCGCTTTCCACCGGGAACCATTCTCCCCGCTGAACGTGAACTTTCAGAATTAATTGGCGTAACGCGTACCACATTACGTGAGGTTTTACAGAGGCTTGCGCGCGATGGTTGGCTGACTATTCAACACGGTAAGCCAACCAAGGTCAATAATTTCTGGGAAACCTCTGGGCTGAATATTCTGGAAACACTGGCACGTCTTGATCACGAGAGCGTACCACAACTGATTGATAATCTGCTGTCTGTCAGAACCAATATTGCCACTATCTTTATCCGTAAAGCGATGCGTCGTAATCCGGAAGAGACACAGCAGGTTCTGGCAAAAGCGCAGGAAGTGTCTGACAGTTCTGAAGCTTTCACTGAACTGGATTACGGAATATTCCGTGGTCTGGCGTTTGCCTCGGGCAACCCCATTTATGGACTGATTATCAACGGATTACGCGGTCTATACACCCGCGTTGGGCGTTACTACTTCTCTAATCCGGAAGCCCGTAAACTGGCGATCACGTTCTATCAGAAGCTTTCTCGTATCTGCGATGAAAAGAGCTACGATCAAATTGTCGATTGCGTGCGTGATTATGGCCGTCAAAGTGGTGAAATCTGGCACAGTATGCAGAGCGCAATGCCCGGTGATCTGACAGACAAAAAACGCTAATTAATCGCACCAAGAACCTCTAAAGAAAAGGGCGCCTGAGCGCCCTTTTTTATGCTTAAGATGTGATGCCAGATTTCACAGCGCAGCCGGACGTGGCGGACAACGCTCCAGTAATTCCACGCCGCCATCTTCATTCAACTGCTCCATGAACACGTCAAAGCCCCACAGGCGATGAATGTGCTTCATTACTTCCCGACGGCTTTTGTCCAGTGGTGCGCGGTCCTGCGGGATATAACGCAGCGTGAGCGAACGGTCACCCCGCAAATCCACATTCCAAACCTGAATATTAGGTTCATGATTACTGAGGTTGTACTGGGCGGATAACTCCTGACGGATAGCCCGGTAGCCTTCTTCATTATGAATAGCCGCAATTTCCAGATAATTATTGTGATCGTCGTCGAGCACGGTGAACAGTTTGAAGTCGCGCATGACTTTTGGCGACAGGAATTGGCTGATGAAGCTCTCATCCTTAAAATCACGCATGGCAAAATGCAGGGTTTCAAGCCAGTCGGATCCCGCGATATCCGGGAACCAGTAGCGATCTTCCTCTGTAGGTGACTGGCAGATGCGCTTGAGGTCCTGGAACATGGCAAATCCCAGTGCATACGGGTTAATACCGCTGTAATACGGGCTGTTGTAAGGCGGCTGGAAAATCACATTAGTATGGCTGTGAAGGAATTCGAGGATGAATTTCTCCGACACTTTACCTTCGTCATACAGATGATTAAGGATGGTGTAGTGCCAGAAGGTTGCCCAGCCTTCGTTCATCACCTGCGTCTGCTTTTGCGGGTAAAAATACTGGCTGATTTTGCGCACGATGCGCAGGATTTCACGCTGCCATGGTTCCAAAAGCGGCGCGTTCTTTTCCATAAAGTAGAGGATGTTTTCCTGCGGTTCTGACGGGAAGCGGCGGATGTGCTCCGGCGCGTCCACATTGTCTTTTCGCGGCAAGGTTTTCCACAGCGAGTTCACCTGGCTTTGCAGATACGCTTCGCGGCTCTCCTGGCGTGCCTTTTCCTCCAGCAGGGAGATTTTTTGCGGCCTTTTATAGCGGTCAACGCCGTAGTTCATCAGCGCATGGCAGGAGTCGAGCAAACGCTCCACTTCTTCCACACCGTAGCGTTCTTCGCACTGGCTGATATAACGGCGGGCAAATAAGAGATAATCCACAATCGAGCTGGCGTCAGTCCAGCTGCGGAATAGATAGTTGTTTTTAAAGAAAGAGTTGTGCCCGTAGCAGGCGTGTGCCATCACCAAAGCCTGCATGGTCATGGTATTTTCTTCCATCAAATAGGCAATGCAGGGGTTGGAGTTGATGACAATTTCATACGCCAGCCCTTGCTGACCGTGCTTATAGCGCTGCTCTGTTTCGATAAACTTCTTGCCGAAAGACCAATGCGTATAGTTGATAGGCATACCAATGCTGGAATAGGCATCCATCATTTGTTCAGACGTGATCACTTCAATTTGGTGCGGGTAGGTTTCAAGCCGGTAAGACTTCGCGACCCGATCAATTTCTTCGAGGTAAGTCTGCAATAACTCAAACGTCCAGTCCGGTCCATCGCTCAGACGTTTGCTATCAATTTTTTGTTCCTGGGTCTTTGTCGTCATAAGCCGCCACCCTCATTCAGTTACGGACGCAACAGAGTGTTTGATTCAGAACTGTTTCTTACTAATTTTGCGCGCCCCTAGATAATCGTAGCTCAATCCGGCATTTATGCAGGATCAGTCTGAAGTCATACGCTTTTTTAGGCTTTCGCACCGCAGTAAAGTGGCCGATTCGGTAGCGCGAAAGAGACAGTTCCATCATTCGCCACGGCCGTGAAACAGTCAATGCATAAACCCAAATGAGGGAATATTAAGCGCTCATCATTTAATAGAACATTGTTCTGTATAAATACCAATAATGCAGAATTAAATAACGAAAGAATTACACCTTTAAACGCTAATGCTGAACAGAGAATAATTATTGCCATGTCAGTCACAATCCTGATTTACCGTCATGACAGGCTGAATGTTGCGCGTTATTGTTATTTTTAAGTAACTATTGAAAAAAACCTTCAGATCAAGGATAAATAATTGTGAATCGCGTCACAGTTATAGCTTCGGATGTTGGCAGTTTTCTTCCGTCAGGTTAATTTCCTGTGCACAGAATATTATGCTTTATATTGACTTGGACTGGAGTCGAGTATGCGTGTGGTAATTTTAGGCAGTGGCGTCGTCGGTGTTGCCAGCGCCTGGTATCTGGCGAAAGCCGGTCATCAGGTCACCGTTATCGACAGACAGGCCGGACCTGCAGAGGAGACCAGTGCGGGTAATGCCGGGCAAATCTCTCCAGGCTATGCCGCGCCGTGGGCAGCGCCGGGTGTTCCTCTTAAAGCCATTAAGTGGATGTTTCAGCGCCATGCACCGCTGGCGATTCGCCTCGACGGCAGCCGCTTTCAGTTGCAGTGGATGTGGCAGATGCTGCGCAACTGCAATATGGACCACTATCAGACCAATAAAAGCCGCATGGTCAGACTGGCGGAGTACAGCCGCGATTGTCTGAAAGCGCTGCGTGAAGATACCGGCATTCAGTATGAAGGCCGCCAGGGCGGCACTTTGCAGTTGTTCCGAACGGCTCAACAGTTTGAAAGCGCGTCCAAGGATATTGCAGTCTTGCAAGATGCAGGAGTGCCTTATCAGTTGCTGGAAGCCAACCAGTTAGCCACCGTTGAACCGGCGCTGGCGCAGGTTGCCCACAAGCTGACCGGGGGATTACGTCTGCCCAATGATGAAACCGGGGATTGCCAGCTGTTCACCCGTCAGTTGGCAGAAATGGCGCGTCAGGCGGGCGTAACATTTGAATTCAACCGCAGCGTAGATAAATTGCTGGTTGAGAACGGACAGGTCACCGGCGTCCAATGCGGTACCGAAGTCGTGAAGGGCGATGCCTACGTGGTGGCTTTTGGCTCCTATTCCACCGCGCTGTTGGCGGATCTGGTTTCGATTCCCGTCTATCCGCTTAAAGGGTATTCGCTGACCATTCCGATAACCGATCCTGCTTCCGCGCCATATTCCACCGTGCTGGATGAGAGCTACAAAATTGCCATCACCCGTTTCGATGACCGTATCCGCGTTGGTGGGATGGCTGAAATTGTCGGTTTTAATACCCAGTTGGCCAAAGCGCGCCGTGAAACGCTGGAGATGGTGGTCCGTGATCTCTATCCGAACGGGGGCAATATCGAACAGGCCACGTTCTGGACGGGATTACGACCGATGACCCCGGACGGTACGCCGATTGTGGGTAAAACCCGTATCAAAAATCTGTTCCTGAATACGGGCCACGGCACGCTGGGCTGGACCATGGCGTGTGGCTCAGGCCAACTGCTGGCGGACATTATGTCCGGCGTGACGCCGGCGATCCCGGCTGATGACCTGGCCGTCGAGCGTTACAGCGCGGACTTTGCGGCAACGCATCCAACCAGCCATAAAATGCACCCGATCGGTTAATCCCGCTTCCTACTCGTTTTCTCTCTTCAGGCTCCGGCAGTGGCCGGACCTGGAGTGCTACCGGAGTCATTATGCCTCGCCCGATTTCCGCTACGTTGTCACTTTCTGCATTGTCACAAAATCTTCAGGTTATCCGCGGGATTGCGCCGCGTAGCAAGATATGGTCGGTGGTGAAAGCGGACGCCTACGGCCACGGCATTCGCCGTATTTGGAAAAGTCTTGCCGCCACGGATGGGTTCGCCCTGTTGGATTTTAATGAAGCCATTTCGCTACGGGAATCTGGCTGGCAGGGTCCCATCCTGCTGCTGGAAGGCTTTTTCAGTCCGCAGGATTTGACGCTGATTGACCAGTACCGTCTGACCACGACGGTGCACAGCGACTGGCAGATTGAAGCATTAAAAAATGCCACCTTCAGCCAGCCGGTCAATATTTACCTGAAAATTAACAGCGGAATGAACCGGTTTGGTTTCCCGCCAACGCGTATCGAATCGGTATGGCAGACGTTGAAAGCCTTGCCGCAGGTCGGTGACATCACGCTGATGAGCCATTTTGCTCACGCCGATGGCCCCGAAGGCGTTGACGGCCAGATGCAGCAGATTCTGGCTGCCGGGGAAAATATCGTCGGGCCGCGCTCGCTGGCGAATTCCGCGGCGACGCTGTGGTATCCGCATACCCACGCCGACTGGGTCCGTCCCGGCATTGTGCTATACGGGGCTTCACCCAGCGGAAAATGGCGGGATATTGCAGACAGCGGCCTGCGGCCAGTGATGACGTTGCGCAGTGAAATTATTGCCTGCCAGACATTACAGGCGGGTGATCGCGTGGGTTACAGTGGCCGCTATCGGGCGGCACAGGCACAGCGTATTGGCATTGTGGCCTGTGGTTACGCGGACGGTTATCCACGCCATGCGCCGACGGGTACACCTGTCTGGATTGATGGCGTGCGTACCGTGACGCTGGGGACGATTGCGATGGATGTCATGATGATAGACCTGACACCTTGCCCGCAGGCTGATATCGGTTCGGTGGTCGAGTTGTGGGGGGGGAATCTTCCGGTCGATGATGTCGCCACGGCGGCCGGTACACTGGGCTATGAGCTGCTGACTGCGCTTGCACCCCGTGTACCTGTCACCGTGACAGAGTAGAGAGAGAATTACCCGAGGCGGGTCAGACGGCCCGCTGAAGATTTACTGGCCCGGCGTGCAAGCAGGGCCAGAATACCACCCGCCAACATCACCAGTGCCAGGCTCAGCTTCGGCGGTAATGGCAGAGCCATGGCGATAAAGCCAAACAACGCACCTCCCGTCATCTGTACTGATCCCACTAAGGCTGACGCCACGCCCGCTTCATTGGAGAATGGCTCCAGTGCGTAGCTGGTGGCCGGGCCAATCAGGAATGCCAGACCGGCACAGGCGCTGGCAACTGGCATCATATACAACCAGGTCGCGTGTTGTGCGTCGGGAGTAACCAGCGTCAATCCCGCTATCAGTCCTGCACATCCCATAAACATCAATACTCCACCGGTTGCCAGACAAAGCGGTCTGCCCACTTTCTGGATAATACGGTTGGCAATAAAGCTGACGGCCATAATCCAGAAGCCGTTGGCGCCAAACACCAGCGAGAATTCAAACGGTGTGAGACCTGCCTGACTCATCAGCACCGTCGGTGCCAGCGAAACATAGGTCAGAGCCATACCCATTGCACCTGCATTGACGGCGGCAAAAGTAATGAAACGTTTATTGAGCAAAATTCGCGCATATTGTTTAAACGGCAATGCGCCGCCGGATTGCGTATCCGCCGGACGGGTTTCTGGCAGTTTAAACAGGATCAGAATAAGCACCACGATGGTGTAACCGAACAGTGCCCAGAAAGGCGCACGCCAGCCGTAGTATTGGGCGATCAAGCCGCCAATCAGCGGAGCCAGAGCCGGGATAATGTTGAGAGTACCATTGAGGAACCCGTAGGCCCGCGCCGCGTCGTTACCGCTCATGCGGTCACGTACGCCGCTGAAAATCACTACAGACGTACAGCAAACGGCGAGCCCCTGAACCACGCGTGAAAGCATAAACATGAATGGCGTGATTGAGGTCGCCGCAATGGCTGCACCGATCAGATAGACCACCACGCCGATGATAGCCATCGGGCGACGCCCAAAGCGGTCAACCAGCGGACCTGCGATCAGTTGACCTAACCCCATCACCAGAATGAACAGTGAAATAGAGGACTGAATCACCTCATCAGAACTGTTTAATCCCTGGGCGATAGCGGGAATGGCGGGGAGATATAGATCAATCCCTAACGGTCCCAGCAGGACAAGGCTCAGCAAGAGGAAAAGGAATTTTTGCATAGAAAACATCACAGTCCGTGTTCGAAGGGAGGCTAAGGGTAATGATTTCATCCGAGGATGGAAAGCGGTTGTTAAAAGTTGGAGATAAAATTATTAAAAAAAGGCACCAGCGTGGTGCCTCTAACGGTTTACGGTCTGGCCTGAGCCTATTTTTTCTTCCAGAAATCGTCAAATACCGTGACTGGTGGCTGACGCTTATGTTCGGTGCGGGTATACCAACCTTCAATGGTAGCGGCAGATTTGTCGTCAATTTTTTTGCCTTCGAGGTAATCATCAATCAGCTCGTAGGTGACACCAAGGGCGACCTCGTCCGGCAGCGAAGGGCGATCCTCTTCCAAATCCGCAGTCGGCGCTTTGGTGTATAAATGTGCCGGGCAGCCGAGGTAATGCAGCAGGGCTTTACCCTGACGCTTGTTCAGGCGGAACAGCGGGTTGATGTCGGTGCCGCCGTCGCCGTATTTGGTGAAGAACCCGGTCACCGCTTCTGCCGCGTGATCCGTGCCAACGACCACGCCTTTCTTCATGCCTGCGATGCTGTACTGCGCTTTCATACGCTCACGTGCTTTTTCATTACCCTTGATAAAATCGCTTAATTCTATGCCTATCGCACGCAGCGTGGCTTCACTCGCCAGCACGGCTTCTTTGATATTCACGGTAAGAACTTGATCAGGTTTGATAAAGTCGATGGCATCCACGCAGTCAGACTCGTCAGCCTGTACGCCGTAGGGTAACCGCACGGCAATGAACTGGTAGCTGTCGTCTGAGGTTTGTGCACGTAATTCAGTAATTGCCGTTTGGCAAAGTTTACCGGTGAGAGTAGAATCCTGCCCGCCGCTGATGCCCAGTACCAGTGACTTGATAAAGGGATGGGCCAGCAGGTAATTTTTTAGAAAGTCGACGCTAACACGAACTTCCTGTGCGGCATCGATGTGCGGTTTAACGTGCAGAGCCTGAATAATCTCTTGTTGTAAAGCCATGACTACTCCTCCTGAAGGCAACCTGCGAGGACCTCGCGGTGCAATAAGATGTTATCAACTGGTCTAAAGCTAACTCGCTGCGCCGAAAAGGACAAGAAGGCGCTGAGGGTTCGGCCGAAATCTGCACAGTGATAATCAGCGAAATAACAGAGTCGGGCTTTATTTTGACTGACGCTAAGGAACGGGTAAGTGCAGTGTAAGGATTTCGGTTGTTTTCTTTTCAGGAAATAACTGTTATTCGGAACAGTCTAAAAAGTCCCATTTTAAAAGGATATCAGCCTCTAGGTGCTGTATATTTGTTCGAGTTTTTTCTTGTTTGAATGAGTCCGTGTGTCATCGAAGGGAGTTGCCAGGTTGGGTTAAGGGAACTTAATGAGGGCAGAGTTATTTCGATGAGTGCTGTTAATTTGAGTAAAGCGCTAACGTTATTGCGTGTTATTTGCCTTAAGTCCATTCGGGAAGCAAAATGTTTTTTCAGGTTGTACGTCGTTTACCCGCTTACGCCGTAGTTTGCGGTGCAGCGTTATTCAGTATCTCAAGCCTTGCAGACACCACTATTTTTACCGCACTGGATGATCCGTCCACGGCTAAAAAACCTTTCGAAGGTAATATTCAGGCGGGTTACACGGCTCAGACCGGTAACACCAGTAACTCCTCCCTGAGTGCTGACACCACCATGACCTGGTTCAACACCAATACGGCTAACAGTATCTGGGGTTCAGCCCGTAATACGTCATCGTCTGGCGTGCGTTCTTCCGAGAAATATCAAGCCGGTGCCCGTAGCCGTTACAACCTTGATGACAGTAACTACATTTTTGGTCAGGGCAGCTGGCTCAGCGACCGCTACAACGGTTACCGTGAGCGTGATGTTGGGACCGTAGGCTATGGTCGCCAGATCTGGAACGGACCGGTGCATACGCTGAATCTGGAAGCCGGTCCTGGTGTTCGTCACGACGAGTTTGAGCAGGGCGGAAACACGACACGTGCTCTGGCGTATGGCTCAGGTGTGTATGGCTATAAAATCAGCGATACGGCTCAGTTCACCCAGGCCTTCTCTGTATTAGCGAATGATGAAACCACCTACAACTCAGAGACTGCGTTGAAAGTGGCGATCAACAGTCATTTCTCGCTGAAACTGGCTTATGACGTGACCTATAACACCGAACCACCAGCCAGTGCGCCGGATAAAACTGATACAGTGACCTCGATTAACCTGGTCTACGGGATGTAATTTTGTTCCCGGTGCGGTCTGCACAATTATTAAGTAAAAAAGAAAACCCGCTGATATTAAGTAACAAAGAAAACCCGCTGATAACTCAGCGGGTTTTTGTTATTACGGCCAGAATATTTCACGCTTTAAACCTGCACTAAAAAAGGTTTAATTCTCGACGGTCTGCTTGTGGAATAATTCACGGAATACCGGATAAATATCTTCCGGTTCGCGGATATGTTGCATGGCGAAATTGCCGAACTTCTCCTGCAGGACTTCATATTCGCGCCATAACGTCTGGTGAGCCCGGCGGGTTATTTCGATGTAACTGTAATAACGCACCATCGGCAGCAGCTTCTGCGCCAGAACCTGATGACACAACGGCGAATCATCCGCCCAGTTATCACCATCAGATGCCTGCGCAGCATAAATATTCCATATTGCCGGTTCATAGCTGTCCTGGCTCACTTCATCCATTATTTTGAGCGCGCTCGACACAATGGTGCCGCCGGTTTCCTGCGAGTAGAAGAACTCCTGTTCATCTACTTCTTTAGCCTGCGTATGGTGACGGATGTAGACCACGTCCACGTTTTTATAGGTTCTGCTCAGGAAC
>BHES01000028.1 GCA_003864575.1 Enterobacterales bacterium | reverse complement strand
AGATACGCCACGCCGGACACGTCGAAAGGTGGTGCGCCAATCTCCCCCGTAACCCATTCGAGGTTATCCGGTTCGTAATAGCTTAGAATTTCTTTTTTGTGGGCTGTCATTCTCATGGCTGGCTAATTCCTTATTGTGGGATACATCTATCCTACATTAAGACTTTGAGCCGAAATATCGCAGTTACAGAGACGAGGTTAAAAAATATCCATCTTAATTGAGCGCTCTGTTTTAGCGTGTACACAAGGGTGTACCTAAAGCAAAAAGGCATTATCACAAACTCTTATGCAATAAGGCTTAGAGGCATCTACTCTACAAACAGATTCAACATCGAGTAATTTCAGTTAGTTGAAGACAATAAAAAGCCCGCTAAAAATCAGCGGGCTTTTTTACGTTTGGAGACGGAATAACCGTCGAATCAGTTTTCCCAGCGTTTCAACAATACGCAGGCGTTGACGCCACCGAAACCAAAACCGTTAGACAGTGCATAAGTGATGGCATGCGGCTGTGCGGTGTTACCGACAATGTTCAGGCCTTCGGCTGCGGGATCTTTATTTTCCAGATTCAGCGTAGGCGGCACGATTTGGTCGCGAATAGCCAGAATGGTGAAAATAGTCTCCAGCCCACCAGCTGCACCGAGCAAATGGCCGGTAGCCGATTTGGTCGAGGTCACAGCCAATTTACCGTCAGTACCGAACAAGGTTTTGATCGCGTTAATTTCGCCCAGATCACCTACCGGTGTGGACGTAGCATGGGCATTCAAATGCTGAATATCCGACGGCTGTAAACCCGCCTGGCGCAGAGCGATTTTCATGGCTCGGCCCGCGCCGTTGCCATCTTCCGCGCCGGAAGTCATATGGTAAGCATCACCGCTGGTACCATAACCGACGATCTCAGCCAGAATGGTCGCGCCACGAGCTTTAGCATGTTCCAGCTCTTCAATGATCAGCATACCGGCACCTTCGCCCATCACGAAACCATCACGTGCACTGTCAAAAGGACGTGAGGCTTTTTCCGGGTGATCAGTATGCCCAGAGGACATGGCCTTCGCCGCTGCAAAACCACCGAGGCTAACGGTATCGATGGCCGCTTCAGCACCACCACACAGAGCCACGTCAGCTTCATCATTGCGAATCAAACGCACTGCGTCACCAATTGCCTGAACACCAGCCGCACATGCCGTTACCGGCGCCCCAATTGGACCTTTAAATTGGTGCTTAATTGAAACCTGACCCGCTGCCAGATTCACCAGGAATGACGGAATGGTGAAAGGTGACAAACGTTTTGCGCCACGGCTGTCATTAGTACGTACAGCATGAGCAATGGCCGGGAAGCCGCCGATGCCAGAACCGATAATGGTTGCCGTACGTTCCTGCTGCTCGGCGGTTTCCGCTTTCCAGCCCGCATTGGCAATCGCTTTCTCTGCCGCAGCCATGGCGAAAAGAATAAAGCGGTCCATTTTTTTCTGATCTTTTGGCAGCACAGACAAATCAGGATCAAAACCTGACTCAGGGTCCTGCTCTTTGGTTAACACCTGCCCGCCAATTTTCACCGACAGCGTTTCAACAATTTCGTCAGGCAAGACCCGAATACCGGACTGACCCGCCAGAAGGCGTTTCCAGATAGTTTCGATATCGCAGCCCAGAGGACTCACAGCCCCCATGCCGGTAATAACCACTCGACGATGAGTCATAAAATGTTCCTCTTTCGTTCTCTACGTTCATTTGATGCGCTGAATCGCTGAAATATTTACTCAGCAACAGCGGGATGTTTTGCCATGATGGATGACAGTATGTGATGAATTACGATTTTGTAAACCTGTAACCTTAAAAATTTTACGTCAAACGTTAATTCGACAGGCTACGTAACACTAAAGAAGTGATAGCTACCACGCGTTCTTCAAGTTGCTCAGGCGTTTTCTGCTCGAGCATTAATGGATGTGAGAATGGTGTCATGACGCTGGTGATCGCCAGGCAGACTTCATCAAGGGGCGTTTTGCGCTCAAACTCGCCAGATTCCCGGCCATCAACGATAACCTGCTGGACAATACTGTAGACTTCAGCCCGATGATTCTGCGCAGAAGTCCAGCGCTGAGCCGCGGCCGCAGCGGCAATATCATGTAGCTTCCGGTCTTCGAAAAACAGATCCAAGCTCTTGGTCATCAATGCTTTAAAGATGGTACGAAGCCGCAATGTCGCCGATTCATCACTATTGGCAATTTCCCGCAACGCCTGGTCTATCTGCCCTACGCGTTGAGAACACACAGCTTCACCAATTGCCTGTTTTGACTCAAAAAATTTATAAATATATGCACTGGACACACCGATAGCCTTTGCCAGATCGGCAACGGATGTTTTGGCGTAACCATAGTGACGAAAATGGTCAAAAGCGGCATTGATGATTTGTTCGCGCCGTTCATGTTCTGCGGGTCCGCGCTGCGTTAAGGCAACCGAAATATCAGGCTTCATGCAATCCTCCCGGCGTGTACGTCAGTGATTTATCCCATAATGAATGGGTACTGTAATTAGTGATGATTTTTAATAATCGTAACCTTTCCTTCCTCTTTTCACCATGTTTATTGATGACTTAAATGTTTGAAGGGGTTGCGTTGGGCGTTTCAGCCACGTGAAGAAAGCTCCGAACAAGGACAATAAAATACCGATTATTTCTAATGTGAAAAAACGAAAATATAACTACAACCCTTGTAGTTGTTGATTAAACCAGCATCATTCATTAGATTTAATAATCCGGATTGGTATCTGACAGAAAAACTCAGTCGTGATATTTAACGAATCTCTTTACCCTTTACAGTGATAAATCCCTAATTTGTGAAATTTGCGAAAACCTATGTTGCTTACCGTTCTTTATATTATTGGTATCACTGCTGAAGCCATGACCGGCGCGTTAGCGGCTGGACGTCGTAAAATGGATACTTTCGGCGTGATCATTATCGCTTCAGCCACGGCGATTGGCGGTGGTTCGGTACGTGATATGTTGTTGGGGCATTATCCTTTAGGGTGGATTAAACACCCTGAGTACATTGTAATTGTGGCTGCTGCCGCGATCCTGACCACACTGCTGGCACCATTGATGCGCCATCTACGCCGCCTGTTTTTAGTGCTTGATGCTCTGGGACTGGTGGTTTTTTCCATTATCGGTACGCAGGTCGCTCTCGACATGGGTCACGGTGCAATCATTGCCTCAGTTTGCGCAGTCATAACCGGCGTATTCGGCGGCGTTTTACGGGACATGATGTGCAACCAAATCCCATTGGTATTCCAGAAAGAAATTTATGCAGGCATCTCTTTTGCCTCAGCCTGGATTTACATTGGTCTGCAATATTTCTCTTTGCCACACAATCTGGTCGTGATCATTACCCTGCTGGCAGGGTTTATCGCGCGCCTGATTGCCTTGCGGTTCCGTCTCGGTTTACCCGTATTTAACTACCCGCATTCTGATCACTAATTTCCCTCACTCTTTTCCTGCTCCCCGAATGTGTCGGCCTGTAAGAATGCCGGCACCTTTTCCCGGCTTAATAATTCAGTCAGCACAGTCACCTGCGGGTGAGTGATAAAAGCCAAAATATCCGCCACCCGTCGTTCGCCTATACCTGCCGAGTGCCGCCATTGTGAAGGCATAACCTTTTTGACCTGATACCAGTTCCCGTAAGCCGCCGCTTCATTGACGGCAAACACAGGGAAACCCATAGCCGACAGCCACTGCCTGAATGTTTTTTGTCGTGAAAGCTGGAGTTGAGCGAAAATTTTTTGCGCCTTTTTGGTCCCGATACCGGGTACTGAGCCCAATGTTTCCGGCGTAAGTTGCAGCCAGTCGACCAGATTTCTGACTTTGTGATCCAGAACCAGCGCACGCCATGTGGCACCACCAAGCCCAGGCATATTTAGCCCTTCAGGGCCGCTAAGCCAGACAAGACGAGCAAGGAATTGTGGCTGACATTCCGCCGTCGGCAAAAAACAAGTGAGGGAAGAGTAATCCTCCGGTTGAGGCAAAGTGGGTAATGTTCGGTCTTGCACTCTCCAGATAACTTTGTCTAACTTCGGGATCCCCTGCCCGGCAAGCGTTATAGCAACTTGATCGCCGGGAACAACATCCCATTGTTTGAAACGTACCAGAGAACCGACACTGACTTTGCTCACCGCCTTGTCATCGATTTTAATTTCTTCCAGATGGAGCAAAACCGTTATTTTCCCTGTCCGCCCTAATGTCGTTTCAATGCTCGTGACTTCGGTAGCCTCTGTCACGGGTGGGTATTTCCAGGCGACAGCCCAGTCAGCAGTATTATTTTTCCAGTAAAGCCCGGCGGGTTCTTCACTCTGGCGAATCACTACACCATCTGTAACAAAAGGCAGAGGCTGACTGAACCACGTTTCACGCCATTGGGCGACATCATCCACTGAGTCAACTTTCCGGGTAAATGCTGACGTTTGCGTAAAACCAAGACGGTTCAGGTCGGCCAGGCGATTCTCCATCGTTTTTGGACCATCAGGCCAGGACCAGACGAACAAACCGAGCTGTTTTAAGAGGGCGGAAGGTAATTTCCGCATCATGGCGCCCGCAACCTTTGAACGGGCATTCATTCCACCCACTGATTGTTGCTGATGTCCGGTCATCATCAGATAGAGTTCGCCCTGCAAAATCAGCAGTTCACGCTTATCATCAATAATGGAAGGTATGGCCGGAATAAACGGCACCTTACTCGTCCAATCTTGGCCAAACTCGCCATCACCACGGCTGAGAAAAGATACTAATTGGCCTTTACGATAGACAAGCGAGACAGCGACACCGTCAATTTTAGGCTGTACCCACAATCCCTGATGTCCGCGCATCCAGGTTGCTAGCGCTGATTTATCACGCATTTTTTTCAAGCCCGTATGAGCGACAGGGTGTGCCGCCAACGTCTTATGTGTAGAAGCAATATCGCGGGGAGGATTGGGTTCATGGCCTGGTTGTTTGGCACACCCCAGCCAAAAGCGCTCTTTAAGACGTAAATTATCGTAGGACGCATCGTCAATCGGGCTCTGCCCTTCCCGGTGGTAAATGCCATCCCATTGGCCTAACTGTGCAGCCAGACTTTTGGTTTCGTCACGCAGACGTGACTGTGGCCATTCAGGGCAGTCCGCAGCCTGGCAAGAGGAATAAATCATTAATATCAGTAGCATTTTGAGTATATGGCGCATTGGCACCTCCTTGTGGGTACCCAGTAAGCGCCGAATTGTTAGGACCATCCAGTCTCATTAATGAACGATGCGAGCGGCCTTCGCATCATTAATGTAGGTTGCAGTAAAAAGTGGATATTTTGGAACACAACGCGAGAAAACGACTTATAACGCTGTTTTATCTTATTCAGGTGCGATGAAATACGTCTGAACGCTGCACCAGAAGCGGCTAGCGTGTATACTGTGCGGAAGATCACTCTTCGCACTCTTCCCATCAACCTATTCAGTTGAAATGTCATCATGGTCCAAGGCACGTTATATATTGTCTCCGCACCGAGTGGAGCAGGTAAATCAAGTCTGATTCAGGCTTTGCTGAAAACACAACCGCTCTACGATACGCAAGTTTCTATTTCACATACGACCCGCGCAGTCCGTCCGGGCGAGAAACATGGCGAGCACTATTTCTTCGTCTCCAAAGAAGATTTTTGCGGAATGATTGAAAACGATGCATTCCTGGAACATGCGGAGGTTTTCGGTAACTATTACGGCACGTCGCGTGAAGCTATCGAGCAAGTTTTGGCTTCGGGTGTTGACGTATTTTTGGATATTGACTGGCAAGGTGCCCAGCAAATCCGCCAAAAAATGCCTCAGGCCCGCAGCATCTTCGTGCTGCCACCGTCGAAAGACGAACTTGACCGCCGCTTGCGTGGGCGGGGTCAGGACAGTGAAGAGGTCATTGCAAAACGTATGGCGCAAGCCGTGGCGGAAATGACGCACTTTGCTGAGTACGACTATTTAATTGTGAATGATGATTTTGATCTGGCACTCTCGGATTTAAAAACCATTATTCGCGCCGAACGTCTTCGTCTGAGCCGTCAAAAGCTTCGTCATGACGGATTAATCACCAAACTATTGGCAGACTGAAGTCACTTTCAGTATTATGCCCAGTCTTTCGTCCCCCTGTGGAGTAGCACATATATGGCACGCGTAACTGTTCAAGACGCTGTAGAAAAAATTGGTAACCGTTTTGACCTGGTGTTGGTGGCTGCTCGTCGCGCACGCCAGCTCCAATCTGGTGGTAAAGATCCACTGGTCGCTGAAGAAAACGACAAAGTCACCGTTATCGCCCTGCGCGAAATCGAAGAAGGCTTGATCACGAATAAGATCCTTGATGTTCGCGATCGCCAGGAACAACAAGAGCAGGAAGCCGCAGAGATTCAGGCAGTTACTGCCATCGCTGAAGGCCGTCGTTAATTAACGAAACGGATCTCACTTGTACATCTTCGAAAGCCTGAATCAACTGATTCAAAAATACCTGCCGGAGGAGCAAATCAAGCGCCTCGTGCAGGCTTACCTCGTTGCGCGGGACGCGCACGAGGGGCAGACTCGCTCCAGCGGTGAGCCTTACATTACTCACCCGGTAGCTGTGGCCTGTATTTTGGCTGAAATGAGGCTCGATCATGAGACTCTGATGGCGGCGTTATTACACGACGTTATTGAAGACACGCCTGCGACATATCAGGATATGGAACAACTGTTCGGCAAAAGCGTGGCCGAGCTGGTTGAAGGCGTTTCCAAGCTGGACAAGCTGAAATTCCGCGATAAGAAAGAAGCTCAGGCGGAAAACTTTCGCAAAATGATCATGGCGATGGTGCAAGACATCCGCGTCATTTTGATCAAACTCGCCGACCGTACCCATAACATGCGCACTTTGGGCTCTTTACGCCCAGATAAACGCCGCCGTATTGCCCGCGAAACGCTGGAAATTTACAGCCCGCTGGCACACCGTTTGGGCATTCACCATCTGAAAACTGAGCTCGAAGAGCTGGGTTTTGAAGCACTCTATCCGAACCGTTATCGCGTCATTAAAGAAGTGGTGAAAGCCGCGCGTGGTAACCGTAAAGAGATGATTCAGAAGATTCTTTCTGAAATCGAAGGGCGTTTAACCGAGGCAGGCATTCAATGCCGGGTCAGTGGTCGCGAAAAACACCTCTATTCGATCTACTGCAAGATGCACCTGAAAGAGCAACGCTTCCATTCCATCATGGATATCTACGCTTTCCGGGTCATCGTCAAAGAACTCGACACCTGCTATCGGGTGTTAGGCCAGGCGCATAGCTTGTACAAGCCGCGCCCGGGCAGAGTTAAAGATTACATTGCCATTCCAAAAGCCAACGGCTATCAATCTCTGCACACCTCCCTTATCGGCCCTCACGGCGTACCGGTTGAGGTTCAGATCCGTACTGAAGATATGGATCAGATGGCAGAGATGGGGGTTGCCGCTCATTGGGCTTATAAAGAGAATGGCGAGAACAGCACGACGGCGCAAATTCGTGCACAGCGTTGGCTACAAAGCCTGCTCGAGTTACAACAAAGCGCAGGGAACTCCTTCGAATTCATCGAAAGCGTCAAATCAGACTTGTTCCCGGATGAAATCTACGTTTTCACGCCAGAAGGCCGTATTGTTGAGCTACCTGCTGGAGCAACACCGGTAGACTTCGCCTACGCCGTACATACCGACATTGGTCATGCCTGCGTTGGTGCGCGTGTGGACCGTCAGCCTTACCCGCTGTCGCAGCCACTGACCAGCGGCCAGACCATCGAGATTATTACTGCACCGGGTGCCCGTCCAAACGCGGCCTGGCTTAATTTCGTTGTGAGCTCACGCGCCCGTGCCAAAATTCGCCAGATGCTCAAGAACCTTAAACGTGATGACTCCGTTTCACTTGGCCGTCGTTTGCTCAATCATGCTTTGGGCAATGGCAAGAAAATCTCCGATCTTCCGCCAGAAAATATCAAAAACGAACTGGACCGCATGAAGCTCCCAACCATGGATGACCTGCTGGCCGAAATTGGTCTGGGGAATGCCATGAGCGTGGTAGTGGCTAAAAATCTGATGGGTGACCAATCGTCAATGGCAACCAGCGGAACACGCAATCTGCCGATTAAGGGCGCCGATGGCGTGCTGATCACCTTTGCCAAATGTTGCCGCCCTATTCCGGGTGACCCTATTATTGCCCACGTCAGCCCGGGAAAAGGTCTGGTGGTTCACCATGAGTCCTGCCGTAATATTCGTGGCTACCAAAAAGAGCCCGAAAAATTCATGGCAGTCGACTGGGATGATCAAGAAACCGATCAAGAATTTATCGCTGAAATCAAAGTCGATATGTTCAACCATCAGGGCGCTCTGGCCAATCTGACCGCGGCGATTAACGCGGCACAGTCTAATATTCAAAGCCTTAGCACCGAAGAAAAAGATGGTCGCGTGTACAGCGCCTTCATTCGCCTGACAACCCGCGATCGTGTACATCTGGCGAATATTATGCGGAAAATTCGCATCATGCCGGATGTCATCAAAGTCAGCCGTAACCGAAACTAAATGTCATGACTCCTGAACGTTATGCGCGCATCTGTGAAATGCTTGCAGCCCGTCAGCCAGACCTGACGGTATGTATGGAAGAAGTCCACAAGCCGCATAACATTGCTGCTGTCATTCGTACTGCTGATGCAGTGGGTGTACATGAAATTCATGCTGTCTGGCCATCAAGCCGGATGCGGACCCTAGTCTCTTCGGCCGCAGGCAGCAACAGTTGGGTTCAGGTCAAAACGCATCAAACTATTCAGGATGCCGTCGCCAAAATGAAGGCGAAAGGTATGCAGGTGTTGGCAACACATCTGTCTGATAAAGCCGTAGACTTTCGCACCATCGATTACACTCGCCCAACCTGCATTCTGCTCGGCCAGGAAAAAACCGGTATTACACCCGAAGCGCTGGCACTGGCTGATAGCGACATTGTGATTCCGATGGCAGGAATGGTTCAGTCGCTTAATGTCTCTGTAGCCTCTGCGCTGATTTTGTATGAAGCACAACGTCAGCGTGAAAATGCGGGCATGTATCGGCGTCAGATAAGCCCCTTGAGCCCCAAAGAACAACAACGTCTGTTGTTTGATGGTGGCTATCCGGTATTGTCCAACGTCGCAAAACGCAAAAAATTACCCCGCCCTTTTATCGATGAAACCGGGCAAATCATTGCTGACGAACAGTGGTGGGCTGCCATGCAGATGACGGTTAAAAGATGAAAGGCCGCCTGCTCGACGCCATTCCGCTCACGTCACTTTCCGGCGTTGGAGCCAGTCAGGCAGAGAAGCTCGCTAAACTCGGCCTCGAAACAATCCAGGATCTCCTGCTTCACCTCCCGTTGCGTTATGAAGATCGCACTCGCCTGTACGCTATTACTGATTTACTCCCCGGAATTTTTGCCACAGTAGAAGGCGAAGTTTTGCGCAGCGATATCAGCTTTGGCCGCCGCAGGATGATGACCTGCCAGATAAGCGATGGTTCGGGTATCGTCACTTTACGCTTCTTCAACTTCAACGCGGCGATGAAAAACAGCCTGGCAACGGGTCGTCGCGTAACGGCTTACGGCGAAATCAAACGTGGAACTCACGGCGCTGAAATTATCCACCCGGAATACCGTATTCAGGGTGAGAATAGCGAAGTCGTCCTGCAGGAGTCATTAACGCCAGTCTACCCGACCACTGAAGGTATTCGTCAGGCAACGCTGCGTAAGCTGACCGATCAAGCACTCGAACTGCTCAATACCGTCCCTATCATCGAGCTTTTGCCGGAAGAACTGAGCCGTTCGCTGATTTCACTGCCTAAAGCCTTGCATCTCCTGCACCGCCCGCCGCCTGATATTCAGC
Organism: Enterobacterales bacterium; assembly: GCA_003864575.1. Classification (GTDB taxonomy): domain Bacteria; phylum Pseudomonadota; class Gammaproteobacteria; order Enterobacterales; family Enterobacteriaceae; genus Ewingella. The sequence goes on along the minus strand of BHES01000028.1, from coordinate 23,152 downwards.
TCGCTGACCTTGAGAAGGGCCAGCATCCGGCACAACGCCGGCTGATTATGGAAGAGCTGCTGGCGCATAACCTGAGTATGCTGGCCGTACGTGCCGGAACCCAAAGCTATAAAGCATTACCGCTGCAGCACGATAATCGCCTCAAAAACCTGTTTTTAGACTCACTGCCCTTCCGACCAACGGGTGCGCAACAGCGCGTCGTGGCCGAAATAGAGCAAGATTTGGCTAAAGGCTACCCGATGATGCGTCTGGTTCAAGGAGATGTGGGTTCGGGTAAGACGTTGGTTGCTGCATTAGCCGCGCTGTGTGCCATTGCACAAGGTAAGCAGGTGGGCTTGATGGCACCCACCGAACTTCTGGCTGAACAACATGCTAATAACTTCCGTCAGTGGTTCGAGCCGTTGGGTATCCAGGTTGGCTGGCTGGCGGGTAAGCAAAAAGGTAAAGCAAGACAGGCGCAACAAGAGGCGATTGCCAGCGGTCAGGTTTCCATGGTGGTCGGGACACATGCGATTTTCCAGGAACAAGTTCTGTTCTCCTCCCTCGCGCTGGTCATTATCGATGAACAACACCGGTTTGGTGTCCACCAGCGACTGGCATTGTGGGAGAAAGGAAAACAGCAAGGTTTCCACCCTCATCAGTTAATTATGACCGCCACACCAATCCCACGCACGCTGGCAATGACCGCTTATGCCGATCTCGATACCTCCGTGATCGATGAACTGCCGCCGGGCAGAACGCCGGTCACGACTGTCGCCATTCCCGACACCCGCCGCAGCGATATTATCGCCAGGGTAAAAAGTGCCTGCGAGCAGGAAAACCGCCAGGCTTACTGGGTCTGCACGCTGATTGAAGAATCGGAAATGCTGGAAGCTCAGGCGGCGGAAGCGACTTGGGAAGGGTTGAAAGTCGCCCTGCCGGGGCTGAAAATCGGCTTGGTACATGGACGAATGAAAGCTCAGGAAAAGCTAGCAGTAATGCAGGCTTTCAAGCTGGGTGAAGTGCAGCTGCTGGTCGCGACGACAGTGATTGAGGTGGGTGTCGACGTACCAAACGCCAGCCTGATGATTATCGAGAATCCGGAACGTCTGGGGCTCGCTCAACTGCACCAGCTGCGTGGTCGCGTTGGCCGGGGTGCCATCGCTTCACATTGTGTCCTGTTATATAAAACCCCGCTCAGCAAAACGGCGCAAAAACGACTACAGGTTCTGCGCGACAGTAATGACGGGTTTGTGATTGCACAGCAAGATTTAGAAATACGCGGGCCGGGCGAATTACTCGGCACACGTCAGACCGGCAGCGCCGAGTTTAAAGTCGCAGATTTATTACGTGATCAGGCAATGATCCCTGAAGTACAACGGGTTGCCCGCTATCTGCAACAGCAGTTTCCCCAGCACGCTCATGCTCTCATCGAACGCTGGTTACCGGAACGCGTTCGATATACTAACGCCTGATATCCTCTTTTATGCCGTATTTGAATGCCTTCCCTGGCACTCAATTTCATTATGCGATGGCAGGGAATACCGGCAACAACAAGAATAATTTGATGACTATCGCATTGGCGATATCAATAAAGAATGCACCGACCATAGGCACCACTAAGAAGGCCAGGTGTGACGGCCCAAAGCGATTGGTGATCGCCTGCATATTGGCAATTGCCGTGGGCGTTGCCCCCAGTCCAAAACCGCAGTGCCCCGCTGCCAGTACCGCCGCGTCATAGTTCTTCCCCATCACCCGGTAAGTGACGAAGATGGCATACAGCGCCATTGTCAGTGCCTGCACGCCCAGAATCGCCATCATTGGCAATGCCAGTGATGCCATTTCCCACAACTTGAGGCTCATCAGCGCCATCGCCAGAAACAGTGAAAGACTGACATTACCCAGCACAGACACCGCGCGATCAAAGACCCGGTAAAAGCCCAGCCACGCCAGCACATTACTGAGGGTAACCCCGACAAAAAGCACGCAAACAAAGGTCGGGATTTCGAAAGCTGAACCCTGCAACAGAGTCGAAACATGGCTGCCTGCCGTGAGGCAGATAGCAATCAGCGCAATGGTCTCCACCATCACCAAAGGCGTGATCATTCGGCCAATCGTGGGCTTTTCAAACGCGCTGGGATCTACGGCATCTTCAGGCGAACCATTGGGCGTGGAAGAGTGGCTGACCAGGTAACGGGCAACGGGCCCGCCGATAATGCCACCCAGCACCAGACCAAAGGTCGCACACGCCATAGCCACTTCTGTCGCATTTTCAAAACCGTACTTTTCGCTAAATAATTTACTCCAGGCAGCGCCAGTGCCGTGCCCACCTGACAAGGTGATTGAGCCAGCCAACAGCCCCATCAGTGGGTCGAGCCCGAGTAATTTTGCCATGCCGATGCCAATCGCATTTTGCAGCAGCAATAACCCCAGCACGACGAACACCAGCAAGGCGAGCGCCTTGCCGCCGGATCGCAGGCTTGCGAGGTTGGCATTCAGACCGATAGTGGCGAAGAAAGCCAGCATCAGCGGCTCTTTCAGCGACATAACAAAGGTGACTTCCCAACTGAACAACTGATTAGCCAATAGCAGCAGAAATGCGACCAGTAAACCGCCTGCAACAGGTTCAGGAATGGTGTATTTCTTGAGGAACGAAATTGTCTGGACGCATTTACGTCCCAGAAGGAGTACCAACGTGGCGGCAACCAGCGTGCCGTAGGTATCGAGATGAATCATTGAAGTGCTCCATTTTAAAAAAATCCAATAGTATTATTGAGTTATAAGAATCCCAGTTCACTGATGTTTTTCAGATAAGGGATTAGAAGTCAAATAACCAACTCAACGCAAGAAAAACAGCCTCTTTATGCTCGTTAAATCGCAATTAAAGGAGGAGAAAACTGACAATGCAAACGATTGCTTTTGTCCGTATTTTCATTAAAAATGCTCGCTTTGCCGCTTAATGGATGGCCCAATCATGAGTACGCAATCCGCAGAGCCTGAGACTCAGCGCCCTGAACTATCCCGCCCGCATAACAGCGAGTTAATTTATCGCCTTGAGGACCGCCCTCCGCTGCCACAAACCCTCTTTGCGGCGTGCCAGCACCTGCTGGCGATGTTTGTCGCAGTAATCACTCCGGCCTTGCTGATTTGTCAGGCGCTCGGACTTCCGGCGCAAGATACTCAGCACATCATAAGCATGTCGCTTTTTGCGTCGGGACTGGCATCTATTCTGCAGATTAAAACCTGGGGGCCGGTGGGTTCAGGTTTGCTGTCGATTCAGGGCACCAGTTTTAACTTCGTGGCTCCGCTGATCATGGGTGGCATGGCGCTAAAGAATGGTGGGGCAGACGTACCCACTATGATGGCGGCACTGTTTGGCACGCTGATGGTCGCATCCTGTACGGAAATTATTCTCTCGCGATTCCTGCATCTGGCGCGCCGTGTTATCACACCACTAGTTTCCGGTATCGTGGTGATGATCATTGGCCTGTCATTGATTCAGGTCGGCCTGACTTCCATCGGTGGCGGTTATGCGGCGATGAGTGATCACAGCTTCGGCGCACCAAAAAATCTACTGCTCGCGGCCGTTGTCCTTGTGGTGATCATCCTGCTCAACCGGCAGAAAAATCCTTATCTGCGCGTCGCGTCGCTAGTGATCGCCATGGCTGTCGGCTATCTGGCTGCATGGATGATGGGAATGCTGCCCGAAACGGCACCACCAACACAAAGCCACTGGATAACGCTGCCAACGCCGCTCTATTACGGGCTGGGATTTGACTGGAATCTGCTTATTCCGCTGATGTTAATTTTCATGGTGACGTCGCTTGAGACCATCGGCGATATCACGGCCACCTCCGATGTTTCTGAGCAGCCGGTCAGTGGCCCACTTTATATGAAGCGAATCAAAGGCGGCGTGTTGGCAAATGGCTTGAATTCGATGCTTTCAGCCGTCTTCAACACGTTCCCTAATTCCTGCTTTGGCCAGAACAACGGTGTTATCCAGTTGACCGGTGTGGCCAGCCGCTATGTAGGTTTTGTGGTTGCGCTGATGCTGATCGTTCTGGGCCTGTTCCCGGCGGTAGCGGGTCTTGTTCAGCACATTCCTGAACCGGTACTTGGCGGGGCGACTATCGTCATGTTTGGCACTATTGCCGCTTCAGGCGTTCGTATTGTGTCGCGTGAGCGCCTCAATCGTCGCGCAATTATGATCATGGCCTTGTCTCTGGCCGTTGGAATGGGTGTTTCACAGCAACCACTGATCCTGCAGTTTGCGCCTGATTGGCTCAAAACGTTGCTCTCATCCGGTATTGCAGCTGGCGGTATCACCGCCATTGTGTTGAATCTCATTTTTCCACACGAAAAGTAAACTTCTGCTGTAACCCCTGCAAACGCGGTGAGAGGTCCTGAACCCTCGCCGCATTTTCTTGTCTCTGTCATGCTAACCTATTGAGAAAGGCCACTGTTTACGGCATAAACAGGGTATTCTTTTCCCTTTCCTGACGGATATGGATTCAGACGATGAAATTTATCGGCAAAATTTTACTGACACTCCTCCTGCTGTTAGTGCTGGCAATCGTGTTGCTTTATGTTGTGCTACAGACCCGCTGGGCCGCTGGCCAGCTCAGCCAGTGGATGAGCAATAACAGCAATTACCACCTGTCAGTCGAAAAAATTGATCACACCTGGTCTGAACCCGGGCGCATAACGCTAAACGGCGTGAAACTGGGGCAGAAAAATCAACCCGATGTGCTCAACGCCGCTCAGGTGAATCTGGATCTGAGCTGGCGTCAGATTACTGAACCCCGTTTCTTCGACCGCATTGTGCTGGTCAACGGGCGGCTCAATCTCAATCCTTCGGCGTTAAATCTCCCCATTCAGGCGAACACGCTTCAGCTAAGCAAAATGGCACTCACTGGCGATGCCAATAGCTGGGCGGTCGATGGTCAGCAGGTAAATGCGGGCATTTATCCGTGGCAGCCCAAAGCAGGGCATGTGCTGGGTGAAAATACGGAATTCCAGCTGAGTGCGGCGTCGCTGAGTCTGAATGGTATTCCTGCCGAAAACGTTCTGGTGCAGGGGCAAATCAACAATAATCAGCTAACATTGAGCAACTTCGGCGGCGATTTGGCGCGGGGTCAGCTAACGGGCAAAGCCAGCCGTGCACCGGATGGCAGTTGGACCGTCGACAATGTGCGGTTAAGCAACGTGCGATTACAAACCTCACAGCCTCTTTCGTCATTCCTGCAGGAGTTTAACCAGCAGCCAAAGGTTATCGTTAAACGCTTTGATTTGATCGACGCCCGCTTGCAAGGTCAGGACTGGGCTTTCAGCGATGTTGATTTGTCGGTGAAGGATGTCAGTTTCGAGAAAGGCGACTGGCAGAGTCAAGATGGTGAAATATCACTAAACGCCACAGAGATGATCAACGGTAGCTTGCACGTGATCGACCCTCTTATCAATCTTGACCTCTCGCCGCAGGGGATTGCCATCAAACAGGTCAGCGCGCGCTGGGAGGGTGGCCTGCTACGCACCACTGGCAACTGGATACGTGAGAGCCACAGACTACAGCTGGATGAGCTCACCGTCGCCGCGCTGGAATATACCCTGCCGCAAAACTGGCGTCAGCTGTGGGTACAAAGTCTGCCTGGCTGGTTGTCAGAAGTGTACGTCGGAAAGTTAATGACCAACCGTAATTTGATCATTGATATCTCCCCTCAGTTCCCGTTCCAGCTCACTGCTTTGGATGGTTTCGGCACAAACCTCCTGCTGGCGCGCGATCACCAGTGGGGGATCTGGTCCGGTAAGCTCAATCTCAATGCCAGCGATGCCACTTTCAATAAAGTCGATGTACGCCGACCTTCCCTGGCGCTTGAAGCATCGGACAGTCAGGTGAAATTTACTGAGATGAGTGCATTCACAAAAGGAGGATTGCTTGAGGCAACGGCCAGTATCGATCAACAACCACAGCGTAACTTTACCGTGGCGATGAACGGACGCGCCGTGCCGGTTAATGTACTGGAAGCCTGGGGCTGGCCGCATCTCGACCTGCAGGGCAACGCCAACATGCAACTCAACTTACAAGGCCAGATACCTGCTAACGTGGATTTCCAACCGACGTTAATCGGTAAATTACACGTGATCACCGCTGACGGAAAACAACTGGATCAGCAGATGAACAAGGGTATTGTGGCGGGTGTCGTTGCGCCGTAGAACGTGATGACAGATTGAGACACAACAAAGGCACTTCCATCGCGGAGTGCCTTTTGTTTTCGGGGTGGTGAGAGGGATCAGTTAATTTGTGGCTCAAGCGGTGCTTCAGGCGCAACCGGCAGGACTAAATAAGTGCCTTCAAAAATAGCACCGTCTGCTTCATCACCCAACAGACTCACTTGCAGTTGAACGCGGGCCCGGCGCCCCTTAGCCAGACGGTCAAGATCACCGCTGATAGAGCTGAGGTCGGCAATCGCACGCGGCCGCCCGGTAACTGGCGCACTGTAGCGAATATGGGCATCGGCGAGAATAATGGTTCCGCCCAGATGGCGTTCACGTAGCAGCAACCAGATTAACCCCCATCCAGTCAGGGTCGCCAGTGAAAACAGGCTTCCGGCAAACAACGTGTGGTGAGGATTCTGGTTACCGTTCTCAGGCATCGTGGTGACGAAACGCTGGCCGGTATATTGGCTGATGCGCACGCCCATTTTCTCACTCAGCGGAATATGGTCGTACCAGGCCTGCTGTAACTGCCCGCACCAGTCAGGACGATGCAAAATATCATCCAACGTTGCGACCGGTTTGATCATCAGAAAGTGACGTACCGGTGTCGTTTGCGGGGTAGTAATTTCCCCCTGATTCACAAACCCCAATTTGCCAAAGAAGTCCACGGCATCTTCACGAGCACTACATACCACACGCTTTACGCCTTCCTGACGCGCCACAGACTCCAAAGTCATCGCCACCAGCGTACCCAGCCCCTTTGCCTGAACATTCGGGTCAACGGCCAGGAAGCGAATAGAGGCTTCGTTGTCGGCATTGATATACAAACGCCCGACCGCCACGGTTTTCCCACTCTCATCCACCACCATCTGGTGATGTGCCATAGCATCATAGGCATCACGCTCTGAACCTTCCGGCTGATGCAAAGGTTTACGCAGCATTTCCCAACGGAATGTGTAATACGCCGCCAGTTCTTTTTCAGTAACAGGAACTCTCAAATGGTACATAGATACGTTCTCTCCGGCGTAATGCATTTACATTCAGACTTGTAGCCAGAAGGTCACGGGTCCGTCATTGACCAGTGACACTTTCATATCGGCAGCAAAGCGCCCGGTTTGGGTTGTGAGCCCCTTATCGCGGCACTCTCCACAAAAATAATCGTATAAGCGTTCTGCTTCCTGCGGTGCGGCACCCCGGGAAAAGCCAGGGCGATTGCCCTTTTGCGTGTCTGCCACCAACGTAAACTGGGAAACCACTAACAGGCTGCCACCCGCCTGCTGAACGTTGAGGTTCATCTTGTCGTTCTCATCACCGAAGATACGGTAACCGATCACCTTATCGCACAGCTTTTTGGCTTTCTGTTCGTCATCGCCCTGTTCGACACCCAGTAAAATCAATAACCCGGAGCCAATTTCCCCACAGGTGTCTCCTCCAACAGTGACGCTAGCACTTGATACACGCTGAATTAAAGCAATCATACACACCCTTCAGACATTGAAAATTATGACTCTTTAACGCTTAACGCAGCGGAGTCAGAGGACTGCAAGCGACGCAGCGATCGATATTCGCCCAGCGTTACGGTGATCTCTGCACCCAAAAGTACGATACACCAGCTCACATAAACCCAGAGGAATAAAATGGGGATCACCGCCAGCACGCCGTAAATCAGCTGATAGGACGGGAAGAGCTGAACATAGAGCGCGAAGACTTTCTTACCCAGTTCGAACAACGAGCCCGCCACCAAAGCGCCGACCAACGCATCAAGCGGTGGTACACGAACGGTCGGAACAACCTGATAAAGCAGCCAGAAAGAGACCCAGGAAATAAGTAAAGGCAGGACTCTCAGGGTGTGGTCGATGACCGAATGGACTCCGTTGATGCTGAGCCAGTTCAGTGACAGAAGGTAGGAACTTATCGCCACGCTGGCCACCAGCAGAATCGGCCCCAACGTTAATACCATCCAATAAACCGCGAACGAAAAGACTATCGGCCTTTTCGTTTTGCTGTTCCAGATTTTGTTCAACACGCTGTCAACGGACGCAATGAGCAACAACGCGGTGACGATCAACCCACAGGTGCCAACCGCCGTCATTTTACTGGAGTTGGCAACAAACTGTTCAAGATAGCGCTGAATGACATCGCCGGTGGCAGGCATGAAGTTATTGAAAATAAAGGTCTTCAACTGAGCGCTGATATCGGAGAATACTGGAAACAGTGCAAATAAAGAGAAGACCACGGCGATGAGCGGAACTAATGACAACAGGGAAACATAGGCCAGATGGCCCGCTAACAGCGTCAGGCCATCTTTATCCGCACGTTTGAGCAGCAGGTGTGCAAAATGCAGACCCTTTTTAACACGATGCCACAGTGTTCTCATTCACACCCCACTCAGGAGAACCAGGTCGGTACGGTGCTCTTGTCTTCCACCAGCACCGCTTCAATGCCTATCGACCTCGCAGCTTCTACGTTTTCAATAACATCATCAAAGAAAACCGCCTGACTGGCCGTCACACCTTCTTTGTTAAGTACGTACTCGAAAATTCGCAGCTCTGGTTTACGCATGCCCAAATCTTGCGACAGATAGAGCGCGTCAGTATTGGCTTTGATCTCAGGATAATGTTCAGGCCAGTAGTCGAGATGTAGGCGGTTTGTATTCGACAGAACAACCACGCGGTGCCCCTGGGCGCGCAACGTCTTGAATATATCGATCACTTCAGCCCGCAAGCCAACAAAAACGGCCTGCCAGCCGAGGCTGAACTGTTCAAAACTCAGCGCAATGCCCATTTCATGGCTGAGGTCGGAGGCAAAATCTTCGTCGCTTATTTCGCCCCGTTCGTGTTTCTGGAACACCTCACCCATGGAGAAGCGCTCAGTCAGCGTCGACAGCGGCGTGCCACTGAGATTGCTCCATACGCCGAGTACACGTTTGAAATCGATATCAATAATTACGTTGCCCATATCAAAAATGTACAGCATTGCACGCTCCTGATTTCAAAGATGATGATTAACTTTAGCGGGAAAAGGTACACATGAACAGGGATTGAAACGCGGAGCTGCGAGGTAGTATCAGAAAAAAATATAAAAAAAACAGGGCACCCGAAGGTGCCCTATTTGATTGAAAACGTCTGGCGAGGAAGAAGATTACGCTTCTTTAGGACCACGGCCGGCACGTTTACGATCATTCTCAGTCAGGTGACGTTTACGGATACGTACAGACTTAGGCGTTACTTCGACCAGTTCGTCATCATCGATGAATTCCAGAGCTTGCTCCAGAGACATTTTGATAGCAGGAACCAGAGTCGTGGCTTCGTCAGTACCGGATGCACGCATGTTGGTCAGCTTTTTACCGGTCAGGCAGTTCACGGTCAGGTCGTTAGAACGTGAGTGAATACCGATGATCTGGCCTTCATACACTTCTGCGCCATGGCCCAAGAACAATTTACCGCGGTCTTGCAGGCTGTACAGTGCAAACGCAACTGCTTTACCCTGACCGTTGGAAACCAGAACGCCGTTCTGACGTTGGCCGATTTCACCCTGACGCACATCATCGTAGTGACTGAATGTGGAGTACAGCAGGCCAGTACCAGAAGTCATGGTCATGAATTCAGTACGGAAGCCGATCAGACCACGTGCTGGGATCAGGTAATCCAGACGAATACGACCTTTGCCGTCTGGGATCATGTCCTTAACGTCGCCCTTACGCTCACCCATGGCTTGCATGACTGAACCCTGGTGCTGCTCTTCGATATCCAGCGTTACGTTTTCGAATGGCTCTTGTTTACGACCATCAATCATCTTGTTGATAACTTTTGGACGGGAAACAGCGATTTCGAAACCTTCACGACGCATGTTTTCGATCAGAACTGACAGGTGAAGTTCACCACGGCCAGATACGCGGAACGCATCTGAGTCTTCAGTTTCTTCAACACGCAGTGCCACGTTGTGCACCAATTCTTTGTTCAGACGGTCAAGGATCTGACGTGAAGTCACATACTTGCCTTCTTTACCACAGAATGGAGAGGTGTTTACGCAGAAGTACATGGTGACTGTTGGTTCATCAACAGACAACGGAGGCAGCGCTTCAACAGTTTGCACGTCACAAACGGTATCAGAGATGTTCAGCTCGCCCAGACCGGTGATAGCAATGATGTCGCCTGCTTCAGCCAGTTGAGTTTCGATACGCTCCAGACCCATGTGGCCCAGCACTTTGCCGACTTTACCGTTACGGGTTTTGCCTTCGCTATCAATGATAGTGACTTGCTGGTTAGGCTTAACCACACCGCGTTTGATACGGCCGATGCCGATAACGCCAACGTAGTTGTTGTAGTCCAGCTGAGAAATTTGCATCTGCAGTGGGCCATCACGGTCAACTTTAGGTGCTTCAACGTGGTCTACGATTGCCTGATACAGCGGGGTCATATCTTCGGCCATATCGTTATGGTCGGTACCCGCGATACCCAACAGGGCAGATGCATAGATAATTGGGAAGTCGAGTTGCTCGTCGGTCGCATCCAGGTTTACGAACAGGTCGAAGACCTGATCAACAACCCAGTCAGGACGTGCGCCAGGACGGTCAACCTTGTTGATTACCACGATCGGCTTCAGACCATTAGCAAATGCTTTTTTGGTCACGAAACGGGTTTGCGGCATTGGGCCATCCATTGCATCCACAACCAGCAGCACCGAGTCAACCATTGACATCACACGCTCAACCTCGCCGCCGAAGTCGGCGTGTCCCGGGGTATCAACGATGTTGATGCGGTAGTCTTTCCAATTAATGGCGGTGTTTTTTGCGAGGATGGTGATCCCACGCTCTTTCTCCAAATCGTTGGAGTCCATTACGCGTTCGGTTGCTTCTACACGCTCTCCGAAAGTACCGGATTGTTGGAGCAACTTGTCAACCAGGGTAGTTTTACCATGGTCAACGTGGGCAATAATGGCGATGTTACGCAAATTTTCGATCACAGCTTTGCCTCAGGCATTAGAAATAGCGCGCTATTGTACACGTATTAAGCGAGGTTCTAAACAAGATCACAAGGATCTTATCGAAACAACTCGATGATGGTTACTTTGTGATCCCTTTCACGGTGCAAAGAGACCCTCCAACCCTTATGATGCACCACATTGGTGCTTCGCGTCTCACGATAAGCACCAAAAAAGTGCAAACCTTCCGTTATGGTGCATACTCGTAAGGTGCAAAAGCCCCTTAAAATGGCGTTGTTTGCATTTTCTCAAAGTTGGCACAGATTTCGCTATTACTTTTGCAGGGTGAAAAGAGTCTTATCAGGGTAGTAAAGAAACTGTTTAGGCCACACGCCAGTTCCAGTAGAGTTGTTATTTCCAATAAAATGCCAACTAAATGGTTATTCGTTCCACGACGATAATGAGAAATTCGGGAGAACTAGTATGTCCGCTGAACACGTTTTGACGATGCTGAATGAGCATGAAGTGAAATTCGTAGATTTACGTTTCACTGATACCAAAGGCAAAGAACAGCACGTCACCATTCCTGCACACCAGGTTAGCGCCGACTTCTTCGAAGAAGGCAAAATGTTTGATGGCTCTTCAATCGGTGGCTGGAAAGGCATTAACGAATCTGACATGGTTCTGATGCCAGATGCCAGCACTGCTGTTCTGGACCCATTCTTTGAAGAAACCACACTGATCATTCGTTGCGATATCCTTGAGCCAACGACGCTCCAGGGTTATGACCGTGACCCACGTTCAACATCCAAACGTGCTGAAGATTTCCTGCGCGCTTCCGGTATCGCGGACACCGTTCTGTTCGGGCCAGAGCCAGAGTTCTTCCTGTTTGATGATGTGCGCTTTGGTAGCAGCATCTCCGGTTCTCACGTTGCTATCGATGATATCGAAGGCGCATGGAACTCCTCAACCAAATACGAAGGCGGCAACAAAGGCCACCGTCCTGCAGTAAAAGGCGGCTACTTCCCAGTTCCTCCGGTCGACTCCTCTCAGGACATGCGTTCTACCATGTGTCTGACCATGGAAGAAATGGGCCTGGTTGTTGAAGCTCACCACCACGAAGTGGCAACAGCGGGCCAGAACGAAGTGGCAACCCGCTTCAACACCATGACCAAGAAAGCTGACGAAATCCAAATTTACAAATACGTGGTTCACAACGTGGCTCACGCATTTGGCAAAACGGCCACCTTTATGCCAAAACCAATGTTTGGCGATAACGGTTCCGGTATGCACTGCCACATGTCTCTGTTCAAGAACGGCAACAACCTGTTCTCTGGCGACAAATACGGCGGCCTGTCTGAAATGGCACTGTTCTACATCGGCGGTATCATCAAGCATGCTAAAGCGATCAACGCCTACGCTAACCCGACGACCAACTCCTACAAGCGTTTGGTCCCAGGCTACGAAGCACCAGTAATGCTGGCGTATTCTGCGCGTAACCGTTCTGCATCTATCCGTATTCCACATGTATCAAGCCCTAAAGCGATGCGTATCGAAGCACGTTTCCCTGATCCAGCGGCAAACCCATACCTGGCGTTCGCAGCACTGATGATGGCTGGCGTCGACGGTATCATCAACAAAATCCATCCTGGTGATGCGATGGATAAAAACCTGTATGACCTGCCACCGGAAGAAGAAGCAGAAATTCCTAAAGTTGCAGGATCACTGGAAGAAGCAATGAACTGCCTGAGCGAAGACCGAGAGTTCCTGACCCGTGGCGGCGTGTTCACTGATGACGCGATCGATGCTTACATCGCTTTGCGTAAAGAAGAGATGGACCGCGTTCGTATGACTCCGCATCCGGTTGAGTTTGAACTGTACTACAGCGTGTAATACACCTGTCAGCGCCGGCCTGGCTGGCGCTGAACGTAATACCCGACTGAAGGCCATAGGTTCAAGACCTTCAGCGTCTGAATAAGTAAGACGTATTTTGTTGCCGTGGAAATTTTCAGCCCATCTCCGGATGGGCTTTTTTCTCCACACTCTTTCCTGTTTAACCTATCTGACCCGTGAATCCACCGGGTAGCTGGATAAAATGCACCGACCAGGTGCGGGAGACTGCGGTATGGCAACTGGCAAGCTGCCCGATGCTGGGCAGATCCTGAATTCCCTCATCAACAGCATTCTGTTGTTGGACGACGAACTGGCTGTGCATTATGCCAATCCTGCGGCCCAGCAATTATTGGCTCAAAGTTCACGCAAACTTTTCGGTACACCATTGCCGGAACTGGTGGGCTATTTCTCTCTAAACATCGACCTGATGCGTGAAAGTCTCCATGCCGGACAAGGGTTTACAGACAGTGAAGTCACACTGGTGGTCGATGGCCGTGCCCATGTTCTCTCTTTAACGGCTCAGGCGCAGCCGGATGGTTTTATTCTGATCGAGCTGGCACCGATGGATAATCAGCGTCGTTTGAGTCAGGAGCAGCTTCAGCACGCCCAGCAAGTCGCTGCGCGGGATTTAATCCGTGGACTGGCGCATGAAATTAAGAATCCGCTCGGTGGTTTACGTGGCGCGGCTCAGCTTTTGTCGCGTGCGTTGCCGGATCCGGCACTGCTGGAATACACCAAAGTTATCATCGAGCAGGCTGACAGGCTGCGAAATCTGGTGGACCGTTTGCTCGGTCCTCAGCGCCCAAGCCAACACATTACTCAAAGTATTCATCAGGTCGCCGAACGGGTTTGCCAGCTGGTTTCGATGGAAAAACCCGATAACGTGCAGCTGATTCGGGACTACGACCCAAGCTTGCCGGAACTGGCGCACGACCCGGACCAGATAGAACAAATTCTGCTGAATATCACCCGCAATGCCTTACAGGCTCTGGGTGAGGATGGCGGTTCTATTACATTGCGTACGCGCACTGCTTTTCAAATTACCCTGCACGGCGTGCGTTACCGTCTGGCGGCCCGAATAGATATCGAAGATAACGGCCCCGGCGTACCGGCTCATTTGCAGGATACCCTTTTTTACCCCATGGTCAGCGGCCGCGAAGGGGGGACCGGTTTAGGCCTGTCCATCGCGCGCAGTTTGATTGACCAGCATTCGGGTAAAGTTGAATTTAACAGTTGGCCAGGACATACCGAATTCTCGGTTTACCTGCCTATTCGCCAGTGAGGTTCTTATGCAACGAGGGATAGTCTGGATCGTCGATGACGATAGCTCCATCCGCTGGGTACTTGAACGCGCACTTACTGGAGCGGGTTTACATTGTACCGCCTTTGATAGCGGCAGTGACGTGCTTGAAGCCATTGCGACTCAAACCCCTGACGTATTGTTGTCTGATATTCGTATGCCCGGTATGGATGGTCTGGCGCTGCTAAAACAGATAAAACAACGCCACCCGATGCTCCCGGTCATCATAATGACAGCGCACTCTGATTTGGATGCCGCCGTCAGTGCCTATCAACAAGGGGCATTTGATTACCTGCCAAAACCGTTCGATATCGATGAAGCCGTGGCGCTGGTTGAGCGAGCTATCAGCCACTATCAGGAACAGCAGCAACCTGCGCGAACCCAACCGGCCAGCGGCCCGACGGCGGATATCATCGGCGAAGCGCCGGCGATGCAGGATGTATTTCGTATTATTGGCCGTCTTTCCCGCTCGTCGATCAGCGTTCTGATCAATGGCGAATCCGGTACAGGTAAAGAGCTGGTCGCTCATGCTCTGCACCGCCATAGCCCGCGGGCCAAAGCGCCGTTTATCGCGCTGAATATGGCGGCGATCCCGAAAGATTTGATTGAGTCGGAGCTGTTTGGCCATGAAAAAGGCGCGTTTACCGGCGCCAATCAGATTCGCCAGGGACGTTTTGAGCAGGCCGATAACGGCACGCTGTTCCTGGATGAAATCGGCGATATGCCCCTCGATGTACAAACACGCCTGTTACGCGTGCTGGCTGACGGGCAGTTTTACCGCGTCGGTGGCTATGCGCCCGTTAAAGTCGATGTACGTATCATTGCGGCGACGCACCAAAACCTTGAGCTGCGCGTACAGGAAGGCAAATTCCGTGAGGATCTATTCCATCGCCTGAACGTCATTCGCGTACATCTGCCGCCACTGCGTGAACGCCGTGAAGATATTCCGCGTCTGGCACGTTATTTCCTGCAGGTGGCAGCCAAAGAGTTAGGTGTGGAAGCAAAAAATCTGCATCCGGAAACCGAAACTGCCCTGACTCGCTTGCCGTGGCAGGGCAACGTGCGGCAACTGGAGAACACCTGTCGCTGGCTGACGGTGATGGCAGCTGGGCAGGAAGTGCTGATTCAGGATTTGCCAAGCGAACTGTTTGAGAGTTCAGCACCGGAATCGGGGGGACAGAGTTTACCCGACAGTTGGGCAACGCTGCTGGCGCAGTGGGCCGATCGCGCATTGCGGTCCGGTCATCAAAACCTGCTGTCTGAAGCTCAACCCGAAATGGAGCGCACGCTGCTGACTACCGCGTTACGCCATACTCAGGGCCACAAGCAGGAAGCTGCCCGTTTGTTGGGCTGGGGACGCAATACACTGACCCGAAAATTGAAAGAATTGGGAATGGAATAACTGTTCCTTCGTAAACAGAAACAGCCGCTTTTGCGGCTGTTTTGCTTTCAGGAAGAAGGTGATCAGATAACCCGGGAGAACTGTTGCTGACGAACTTGCCGGCGCAGGTAAACGTCAAAGCACATGCATACGTTGCGGATCAGAAGGCGGCCTTGCGGAGTAACACGAATATTGTCCTCACTCACTTCCACCAGCCCATCATCGGCCAGCGGTGCCAGCAAGGCTAAATCGTCAGCGAAATAGGTACTGAATTCAATACTGTAACGTGTTTCTATTTCGGCAAAATCCAGTTCAAAATGACAAATCAACGCTTTAATGACGTCACGACGCAGACAATCGTCAGGCGTCATTTCCAGACCGCGCCACAGGGCATTACCCTGTTCTTCCACCCGTGCGTAATAGGTTTTTAGATCTTTTTCGTTCTGTGCATAGGTGTCACCCAACATGCTGATGGCTGACACACCCAGTCCTAATAAATCACTGTCGCCCTGCGTGGTATAGCCCTGGAAGTTGCGATGCAGTTTTCCTTCGCGCTGAGCCACGGCCAGCTCGTCATCCGGGCGGGCAAAGTGATCCATGCCAATAAAGCGATATCCAGAACCAGTCAGCGAAGCGATGGTTTCCTGCAAAATGCGCAGTTTTTCCTCCGCACCAGGTAAGTCTTCATCTTTGATTTTCCGCTGGGCGGCAAACAGTTTCGGCATGTGCGCATAGTTGAACACGCTGAGGCGATCGGGGTTTAACTCAGCCACACGTTGCAATGTATACGCAAAACTCTCAGCGGTTTGCTTCGGCAGACCATAAATTAGATCAATATTGGTGGAGTTAAAGCCCAGCGCCTTAGCGCGGGCGATCAGCGCAAAAATAAACGCTTCGTCCTGCTCGCGATTCACCAGCCGCTGAACTTCTTTGTTGAAGTCCTGCACGCCCATACTCAGGCGATTAAAGCCTTCATGGCGAAGATGGTCGAGCACGTCGAGCTCAATTTCACGTGGATCCAACTCCAGAGACATCTCTGCGTCTGGCATGAAGTCGAAATGACCTCGCAGAAGGCCCATCAGACGGCTTATCTGGGCTTTATTCAGATAAGTGGGCGTACCCCCACCCCAGTGGAGCTGGCTGACCTGACGGCCTTTAAACAGCGGCGCACGGTGACGAACCTCTTGTTCGAGGACGTTGAGATACTCCTCCGCTTTATGCTGCTGGCGTGTGACCAGTTTATTGCAACCGCAGAAGTAGCAAAGCTTATGGCAGAAGGGAATATGGACATACAGGGAGAGTGAGCGTTCGGGGTAACGCAACGCAGCGCGCTGGAAAGCGGCGTCATCGTAACTTTCACTAAATTCCAGCGCGGTCGGATAGGAGGTATAGCGCGGACCTGAATAGTTATATTTCTGGATCAGCGCTAAATCCCAGACCGTCGTCTGCTGAGATTCTGTTTTTGATGACGCAGCGTTCGTTGACATAATGAGTACTCACTCCTTGCGGCGTCTGTTTCTGCTGGCTCGCCTGACAGGTAGATGTTGAATCTGCCTGTCAGCGCGCGCATGAAACAAACGCGCCTTGGTTTTCGATAACCGGCGTAGTTTAACGAATAACCAAAGCAGATAACATGCGAAGAGTAAGGCTATTGCTGTCGGGATGACCCAGAGCAAGTTTTAGAAACCTTCTTTCGGATCCCCGCGTTTCAGCAGTTGCATCATGTCTTCGTTCTTGGTTTTTTCTTCCACGTCGTCATCTTCGTCGCCGAGTTCAATGCCCAGCAATTCCATCAATGCATCGATGCGATCCAGAGTCTGGTCAACGTAAGACTGATCTTCCGCACTCAGTTTTTCGCCGTCATCAATCTTGTCGAGCAAGCTGTCGAGACGCGGATCATTTTCCAGCAGCGTCAGCTCTTCTTCTGGCGGCAACTGTGGTTTGGTTTCAGCTTCAACCTGTGGTTTAGCAGCTTTCTTCGCTTTAGGGGCGTTATTGAAAACAGTTTCTACCACCAGCGGAACGGATTTCTTGCTGCCGATACGTGGGTCAGCGTTTTTTGCGGCGGCGCCGTTTTGTTTTTTCTCTGCGTCCGGGTTGGCACGAGAACCGGCTTTATGCCCACGACGTCTGTTGTCACGCTTACGCTCACGCGCTTCGATATCAAGCTCGACGCGATTTTTTTTTCTCTTTGGTTTTGCTGTCGCGGTATTGGCGCGCGGGGCTTTCGCTGGTTGTTTCATGGCATCTGCTCTTAGGTGTGTTCAATTAGTATAGATTTGCGCCGGAATCTAGCAGAAAGCGCACAAAGAAAAAAGGCAGCAAGTAAGCCTTGCTGCCTTTTTCTTTCCTTCGACGGAAGGATATTCTTACACTACTTTCCATATATGGCTTCAACTTCCCGGTTTTTCCTTTGCCTTTCAGCGCTTCCAGCGCCGTTCTTCCCTGCGTTGCGATGCTTTTCCTGTTATCCCTGAAGGCTGATTCATCCGTGCTTCCATTCTTGCCTTCATCGCGTTAAGAAGTACTTTACCCCAATGACGGAAAGGCTCAAGATACCCGCCACATGACCGGAGTTCGACTTTTTATCTATTCCGGCATCCTTTTGAATTTAAAAAATTTTGAAAATCACGGCGCGAAATAAAGCGTGATAGCCCGCATTTTGAATGGCAAATGTCTTACAACATGAAGGATTTTTTTCCCCACCTTCATCTCTGTGGCCCCTACTCATCATCATTCGGATTATAAAAACAGAAACGCATCCCGCTCCTGTTGCAGCTATAATCGCCAGCCAGATACCCAAGCCTCACGGAGATGCACGTTTTGACCAGCCAAACATACAACTATCATATGACCCATTTCGTCATGAGCGCCCCGGACATCCGGCATCTGCCAAGTGATGAAGGCATTGAAGTCGCATTTGCTGGTCGTTCAAACGCCGGCAAATCCAGTGCACTGAACACGCTGACCCAACAGAAAAGTCTGGCACGCATCAGTAAAACGCCGGGCCGTACACAGCTGATTAACCTGTTTGAAGTCGAGCCCGGCATTCGCCTGGTCGATCTGCCGGGTTATGGATATGCGCAGGTTCCTGAAGAAATGAAACGTAAGTGGCAAAAAGCGCTTGGCGAATATCTTCAGATGCGCAACTCACTGAAAGGGCTGATTGTGCTGATGGATATCCGTCACCCACTGAAAGATCTCGACCGCCAGATGATCTCCTGGGCCGTGGCTGTTGGTACACCGGTCATGTTGCTTCTGACTAAATCCGACAAACTGTCATCCGGCGCTCGTCAGGCGCAGGTCAAAATGGTCCGCGAGGCAGTCAAAGAATTTATGGGTGACATCGAGGTTGAAGCATTCTCTTCGCTGAAAAAAGTTGGCGTGGATAAACTGAACAACAAGCTGAACTCCTGGTTCAGTGAGATCCCGCCGGAAGTGCTGCAAGACGAACTTTCTGGCGAGTAGCGTGAGCGGATTGACTGAGTGTTTAGTATGAAGAGAGAAAGGCGGCCATCAGGTCGCTTTTTTTATGGCGGTGAGTCAGTAGAGTTGTAAGAAAAGAACAATAAAAAACGCCCCAGACATAAATATCTGGGGCGGCTAAAAAATTCAGCTAAATCCGATTACGTGAAGTAAAAGGTCTGAAAGATAGAACATCTTACCTCTGTACCCTACAAGCGAGACTTTACCTTATTTCGTGAGCAGGAAAAAGACTTTTTTGTAGTTTACTTACACAAAAATTGCGGATTATGCGATCAGCCTCATAAAAACACTCTGGTTTTATGTAGCTAAATTACATAAACCGCTTAATTTGTATTCACTTAGTGAGCTTCATCCCAATTCTTGCCAACGCCCACTTCAACTTTCAGCGGAACAGCCAGTTCCATACTGCCTTCCATCAGGCTGCGGACCTTTTCGCTGACCACGTCGACATCATCGTTATGCACTTCAAATACCAGTTCATCGTGAACCTGCATGATGATGCGAGCACGTGGCGCATCAGGTTGCAGCAGCCAGTCAGCCACTTTGATCATCGCTCTTTTGATGATATCTGCTGCGGTACCTTGCATTGGGGCGTTGATAGCAGCACGCTCGGCACCCTTACGGCGCATGGCGTTGCTCGACTTGATATCTGGCAGGTAGAGACGGCGACCGTCCAGCGTCTCTACATAACCTTTCTCAGAGGCTTGTGTGCGGGTGCGCTCCATATAGTCCAGCACGCCCGGGTAGCGTTCGAAGTACAGATCCATATAGCGCTGGGATTCTTTACGCGGAATATTAAGCTGACGCGATAATCCAAAAGCGCTCATGCCGTAAATCAGCCCAAAGTTAATGGCCTTCGCGCTGCGGCGCTGTTCGCCGGTGACATTATCCAGCGGTGTGCCAAAGACTTCTGCAGCCGTCGCTTTATGGATGTCTTTACCTTCCGCAAATGCCTTCAACAACCCTTCATCTTTAGAAAGGTGCGCCATGATGCGCAGTTCAATTTGCGAATAATCGGCTGCAACAATGCAGTGATCCTTCGGCGCGATAAAAGCCTGACGAATACGGCGCCCTTCTTCGTTACGCACCGGGATATTTTGCAAGTTAGGATCGCTGGAAGATAAACGTCCGGTGGCCGTTACTGCCTGATGATACGAAGTGTGCACACGACCCGATTGCGGGTTAATCATCAGCGGCAGTTTGTCGGTATACGTTGATTTCAGTTTTGCCAGACCGCGATATTCCAAAATAACCTTCGGCAGTGGGTAATCCAACGCCAGTTCAGCCAATACCTCTTCATTAGTTGAAGGGGCACCGCCAGGGGTTTTTTTCAGAATAGGCAGCTTCTGTTTTTCATAAAGGATTGCCTGTAACTGTTTAGTCGAAGAGAGATTAAATGGCTCTTCGGCCAGCTCGTGGGCCCTACTTTCCAGCTCAGCCAGACGCAGTGTCAACTCTTTAGAATGTGCAGCAAGAATGTGTTGGTCGATAAGCACGCCGGTACGTTCAATGTGCGACAACACGGGAACCAGCGGCATTTCAATATCATTGAAAACTGTTGTGAGCTCTTTGCTTTCCTGGATTTTCGGCCAGAGCATCTGATGTAATTGCAGGGTGACGTCGGCATCTTCTGCGGCATAAGGTGCGGCCTGCTCGAGCGCAATTTGGTTAAAGGTAAGTTGGTTTTTACCTTTACCGGCAATTTCTTCAAAGCTCACCGTTTTATGGCCGAGATAGCGATCCGCCAGGCTATCCATATCGTGGCGCCCCGACACGCTGTCCAGCACATAAGATTCCAACATTGTATCGAAGGCGATTCCTTTCATCTCAATGTCGTAACGCAACAAAATCCCGCGATCAAACTTCAGATTCTGCCCCACCTTGTGTTGCTGCTCGTCTTCCAGCAATGGCTTGAGCTGTGCCAATACGGTATTACGATCAAGCTGTGCCGGAGAATCAAGATAGTCATGTGCAACAGGAAGGTAAGCGGCTTTTCCCGGCTCGACGGCGAATGAGAGACCGATCAAATTCGCTGTGAGTGTATCCAGACCGTCAGTTTCGGTATCAAAAGCAAAAACGTCAGAGGCTTTCAGATAGCCAATCCACTCATCCAATGTCGCCTGATCGAGGATAGTAACGTAACCCTCCTGAGAGAGCTGAGCGCGCTCAACAGGATCGTTAACAACTATATCAATTTCCTCTGCACCCTTTTTCTTTCCGGCTGTCGCTTTTACAGGCCCCTTCTTACCACTCAACCAGGTCCCAGCTTCGATATCAGCTAACCAGCGCTTAAATTCATAACGGGCGAACAGGGTTTGTAACTCAGCGGCATCCGGCTCGACGACATTGAGTTTGTCACAGGTGATATCCAGCTCGACGTCTGTTTTGATAGTGGCCAGCTGGTAAGAGAGGTAAGCCACCTCTTTGTTCTCACCCAATTTAGCCGCCATGGTTTTCGCACCACGGAAACTGAGTGTGGCGATTTTATCCAAATCCGCATACAGCGCATCAAGACCGCCGATGCCCTGTAATAACGCCTGAGCCGTTTTTTCCCCCACACCGGGAACACCAGGAATGTTGTCTGAGGAGTCCCCCATGAGTGCCAAGAAATCAATAATTAACTCGGGGGGTACACCGTACTTCTCGACCACTTCATCCGGGCCAAGAATCGCATTATTCATCGTGTTAATCAGGGTCACACCCGGCGTAACCAGCTGTGCCATATCTTTATCACCGGTGCTGATAAGCACAGCATGACCGGCCTTTTCGGCTTCAAGGGCCAGAGTGCCAATGACATCGTCGGCCTCAACGCCGGAGACCACCAACAAAGGCAGCCCCATTGCCTTCACCATTTGGTGCAACGGCTCTATCTGGGCGCGTAAGTCATCGGGCATGGGCGGGCGGTGAGATTTATATTGGGCAAAGAGTTCGTCACGGAAGGTTTTTCCCTTCGCATCAAAAACGACGGCAACATGGCTGGGGGTATATTGCAGCAACAGACTGCGCAGCATATTCAGCACCCCGTACATCGCGCCAGTAGGCTCCCCGACCGAGTTGGTCAGTGGAGGAAATGCATGGTAGGCGCGGTAAAGGTAAGACGAACCGTCTACCAGGATAAGTGGGTTTTCTGCTATCTGGGCCATAACTCTTCTTTATTCGTGATCGGACATACCCTAAGGATGCCATAGCTGGGGATAAAGGCGAACCACGAGAGACAAATTGGTAGCAAACTTGCGAGGGATCTCGCGGGATCTTTCTGTGGATAACTGTGTGAGTAAAAATAATCACGTGTGCGTGATTTAGCATAATTGAGAATGGCGCATTATTTTTAACCCTGACTTTCAGGAGGTTAACTGAACTGTCATCGCAATAGCGCTGTCACGTAATGTTAATCATGAATGTGGATACAATAAAATAATTTTTATAAAACTACGAAATTCAATATATATATGACAACAAGTTTAATGACGCCCGTTGTCATGACTGCCGGTATTCGAAAATGGAAACGCCAGCACTTGGCTGGCGTTTTTTGTCCAAGAAAAATTACTTCTGGGAAGACAGGAAGTTGATTACGTCTGAATATTGTTTAACGTACATATCCATTGAGCTGGTATCAAGCCCGTCATTTTTAACCATATATTTGCCATTAACAAATACGGATGGCACGCCCTGCAAACCGAGATCCGCCGCAGCTTTCTCTTGTTGTACAACCAGGGATTTCACAACAAAGCTATTGAGCGCTGAATCATACTCTTCTCCCTTAACACCCGCCTGAATAAACACTTTACGGATGTCATCAGGGGTTTGTACTGACTGTTGCTTCTGTACCGCTTCAAACATCAGTGGGCTGACTTTATCTTCCACACCCAGTGCAATCGCTACTGCCCAAGCCTGAGTTAATTGCTTACCTAAAAGCCCCAGGAATTCAACGTGGTATTTTGCATATTTCACATCTTTAGGCAGATTCTTTTTAATAC
>BHES01000027.1 GCA_003864575.1 Enterobacterales bacterium | reverse complement strand
AGATTCACATTATCCTTGACGGAGCAGGTTATCACCGCAGTGGGTTGGTGAAAGACTGGGCTTACGTGATGAATATCGACCTTCACTACCTGCCGCCTTACAGCCCGAACCTGAATCCAATCGAACGACTGTGGAAGGTGATGAATGAGGAGGTAAGAAACAACCGTTACTTCGCATCAACAAAGCAGTTCCGAGAGGAAATACGACGATTCTTTAGTGAAATATTACCGGGTCTTGCTGGGGTATTATCATGTCGAATTAATGACAACTTTCAGATGCTGGAAAATGCATCTTCAAGTTAACTGTGTATAACCTGGATATTCACTATGAATCTTATTGACCATACCGCGTGTCGCCCCTTTACCGAAGCCGGGCATTTATCACAAATAGCTGCCTATTACGAAGAAGGCCGTAACGTTATGTGGATGATGCTGAAAGCCTTCCCTCGTCCTTGTTTTAATCAGCCCTTAATTGAAGACATTATGAACCTGACCTATGCGGCGAAAGCTTCAGGGTTACGATTTGATTTTTGGGTTACTGGTTCTTTGGTGCCCAATATTTATAACGTAGGAGGTGATCTGAGCTTTTTCGTTGATTCCATCCTCAATAATAAGCGTGAAGCATTACGCGCTTATGCCCGCGCCTGTATCGATTGTGTTCATGCCGCAGCACGCGGTTTTGACGTGGGTGCGGTCAGTTTATCGATGATCGAGGGAACGGCGTTGGGCGGCGGTTTTGAAGCGGCGCTGGCGCACCATTATGTCCTGGCGCAGAACACGGCGCGGATGGGCTTCCCGGAAATCGCATTTAACCTGTTTCCGGGTATGGGAGGTTACTCGTTGGTCTCACGAAAATCAGGCATGCGACTGGCGGAGGAGCTTATTTCCACCGGTGAGTCGCACACGGCGGAGTGGTTCGAAAGTCGGGGGCTGGTGGATGTGTTGTTCCAGCCGGGCGATGCGTTTATCGCTACCCGTACGTTTATCGACACGCTGCGACCAAAGCTCAACGGCATCAGGGCGATGATCCGGGCGCGCCAGCGGGTGTTGCAGCTTTCCCGTTCGGAACTGATGGATATTACGGAAGATTGGGTGGATGCAGCCTTTACGCTGGAGGAGAAGGACGTCGCGTATATGGAACGGCTGGTGATGTTGCAAAATCGCCATACGGCTTCCCTGCGTAAAACCGGTTAGTCTGCCCATGCCTGTTGTCCCGGGATGTAACCGTCAATCCTGACGGCTATCGCGAGACTTTGTTCAAACTACCGGGTGAAGCTATTGCTCTGTGTACAAGCCAGTGCTCCAGTTCGTCTGCGGGCATTGGCTTGGCATACAGAAACCCCTGTTTGCTGTCCACGCCGATTTCATCAACCAACCGCTCTTCCTCAGGCGTTTCAACACCTTCTGCCACGACGGTCAATTGCAGCGTTCTTGCGACAGCCACGATCGCGCGTACCAGCGCCTGAGAAATTGTATTGTTGTTAATGCCGCGCACAAAGCTCTGGTCCAACTTGATGCAATCCAGCGGAATACGCGCCAGCTGTGACAGCGAAGAGTAGCCGGTCCCAAAGTCATCCAGATGTACTTCCGCACCCAGTTTATGCAACTGGTTGATCATCATGACGGCGGCTTTCTCATCTTCCACCAGGCAGCTTTCCGTCAGCTCAAAATCGAGCATACAGTTCTTCATGCCAGAATTTTGCATGGCTTCGGTAAAGTCGCTGACCAGTGAACAATTGCCCAACTGGCGGGCGGAAAGATTCACGGCAATACGTAAGTTCAGCCCTTTGCGCTGCCAGTCAGCGGCCTGCTGCGTGGCGGTGTCGATCACCCATTTGCCCAGCGGCGCAATCAGACCGGACTCTTCGGCATAGGGGATAAACTCCTGTGGCTGAATCATGCCGCGCTCAGGCGATCGCCAGCGCAGCAGAGCTTCGACGCTCAACACTTCCCCGTTAGTGGCGACTTTCGGCTGGTAGTAGAGCATTAGTTGCTGCTCTTCCAGCGCTTTGCGCAGGTGGGTATCCAGCCACATATACTCCGCAACTTTCTTGTTCATCTCCGGGGAAAAGACGCAGTGGGCGCTTTTCCCGGTCTCTTTAGCCACGTACATGGCGGTATCGGCGTTACGGATCAGGCTTTCGGAATCAATCCCGTGCTGCGGGCACACCGCAATACCGCTGGAACAGCCGGTGTAAACTTCAATCAGACCAATACGGAACGGGGCTTTGAGGCGGCCTAAAATCTGCTGGCTGATGGCTTCCAGCGCTTCTACCGACGTGTCGGTGCTGAGGATGATGAATTCGTCACCACCCAGTCGTGCCAGCGTCTCGGTCTCTTTCAGGCAGTCCTGAATGGCGTACGCCACCTCTTTGAGCAGGCGATCACCAAACATATGACCATAGGCGTCGTTCACTTTTTTGAAGTTATCCAGATCCAGGTAAATCAGCCCGACCTGATTGTCGCCGCGCTCTTCAAGCGCCGTGCGCAGCTGATCCTGCAAGGCATTGCGGTTTGCCAGGCCGGTGATCAGGTCAGTATTGGCAAGCACCCGCAGCCGCTCCTGCGCCATGCGCTCGTCGGTGATATCCGAGCCGGAGCAGATGAGGAATTTCTGCTGTTTGCCGCTGCCACTGTGGACAAATTTATTACGAAACAGAAACAGCCGCTGACCCTTGACGGTATTAATCCAGCGTTCCACTTCATAGGACTGCTCTTTCTGAAAGAAGCCGGTGATGTTCTGACGGGAGGCGATGCCTTCTTCCATCGACATAAACAGATCATAGGCGCTGCGTCCGATAACGTCCTCTTCGCGCAGGCCGGTGTACTCTTCGCTCAGGCGGTTGAAACGGTGAACTTTGCCTTCCTGATCGATGATAACGATCACCGAGTTGGCTTCGGAAACCACCTGCTCGGCGAAGCTCAGCCCAACTTCCAGATCATGCGCTACCGAAGCGGTGTCTTCAAAGTCAGAGGCCGTGCCTGCCCAGACCTGATTCTCGACTTTTCTTCCAACCAGATAAAGGCAGAGAGGGGTGCCAAACAGGGAAACGTCCAGCGTAAAGCAGGAGGTGATACCGGTCAGTTCGCGGATACGCCCGGCCTGATACCCGGTCAGGGATACGGCGACGTTGGTGACACCTTTCTCAGCGGATAACTCAAGGGCATTGCTGTCAGATCCCAGACGCCAATATGGGCGTGGTGTACCAAAATGCAGGTACAGAATGGAGCCATCTTGAGAGTCTGTCATGGAAGCATCTCCGCTTGTAAAGCTGCATGCCGCCTGGGGTCAACGTGGCGAAGGTGACCGGATGGCGGAGCATACTCTGGTCAGGCCCGGGGCTTGAATTGAGGGTTCTCCGCGCCGCGGAAAACCCTCATACAGACCTAAGACATTGAAATTAATGTTAGCAACTGTTGGTTATATATCCAGCGGCCAGGCTGAAATCTGTTCAAGTTTTGACGGTGAGGATCAAAGAACGACGACCCCATGCCCTTCATACTTCAAGCTGCAGATGCGTTGGCTTCTCTCGTTCACCCGAATCACTTACTGGAGTAAGCTCATCGGGGTTCGCTCGCTTGCCGCCTTCCTGCAGCTCGAATTATTTTGGGCATACTGTTTGTTTGATTCAAATATCTTACTTAAGCATAAAGCTGGTTTGCTTCACGTCCTGCGAATCCAATCCAATGAATACATTGAATTTACCCGGTTCTGATGCCCACTTCAGCTTATCGTTGAAGAAGCGCAGATCTTTTTCATTGATGCTAAAGGTGACGACTTTTTCTTCGCCAGGTGCGAGGTCGATTTTCTCAAAGTTTTTGAGCTCTTTGACCGGGCGGCTGATGGAGGCCGTGACATCCTGCAAATAGAGTTGGACGACCGTGGCACCGCTGCGTTTACCGGTGTTTTTCACCGTGACGCTGGCGGTCAGCGGTTTACTGGCGCTCATCGTGGTAGCTGACAGTGACACGTCAGACACGCTGAACTGGGTATAACTCAGGCCGTAACCAAAGGCGAACAGCGGGCCATTGGTGATATCGAAATAACGCGAGGTATATTTGTTCGGCTTTTGCGGATTAAATGGACGACCGGTATTGAGCACGCTGTTGTAGAGCGGAATTTGCCCCACGGAACGCGGGAAGGTCATCGGCAATTTACCGGACGGGTTGTAATCCCCAAACAGAACATCGGCAATGGCGTGGCCCCCTTCGGTACCGCTGAACCAGGTTTCCAGCATCGCATCAGAGATCTCATTTTCCCACGTCAGGGTCAGCGGACGGCCATTCATCAGCACAATTACCAGCGGCTTGCCGGTAGCTTTCAGGGCTTTCAGCAAGTCGCGTTGGCTTTGTGGAATATTAAGCTCGGTGCGGCTGGAAGCCTCA
This sequence comes from Enterobacterales bacterium, assembly GCA_003864575.1. GTDB lineage: Bacteria > Pseudomonadota > Gammaproteobacteria > Enterobacterales > Enterobacteriaceae > Ewingella. The sequence continues at coordinate 29,401 of BHES01000027.1, read as the reverse complement.
TGGGCCATGCCCTGCGCTTCACCGACAACGGCGACCACCACATCGGCTTTCTCGGCGGTTTTCACCGCTTCATCAATCATTTCCTGTGCAGGACGCGGATCGTTGATCACCTGTTTTTCATATTGATTGAGGAAATCGACAATCGCCGGATCGTTGGTGATGTTGGCACCGCGGGCGTAAAGCAGGGTGGCTTTATCGCCGATGGCTTCTTTCATCCCCTGCAATACGGTAACGGCCTGATTGGCTTTACCGGCGGCAGACCAGCTGCCCATGACGTCACGCTGGCTGTCAGCCAGGGTTCCGACCAGTGCAATAGTGCCTTTTTTCTGTAGCGGCAGGGTCTCATGTTCGTTTTTCAGCAGCACCAGCGAAGTACGTGCGACTTCACGCGCTTCTTTACGGTGTAAGCGGCTTTCAGCATTGGTATCCACTGGGTCGCTTGAGACCGGACCTAAATGGCGGTACGGATCAGCAAACAGGCCCATGTCCCACTTGGCGACGAGAACATCACGCACTGCGCGGTCGACCTCTTTTTCCGTTACCGTACCATCAGCCACCAGGCCTTTGAGGTATTTGCCGTACATATTGTCGGCCATGTCCATATCGACACCGGATTTCAGCGCCATGGCGGCGGCCTGACGGTCATCCTGTGCCACGCCGTGCATCACGAGACCTCCAATGGCGCCGTGGTCACTGACGGTCAGACCTTTGAATTTCCACTGGTCGCGTAACACTTCCTGCAACAGCCATGGGTTAGACGTGGCCGGAATGCCGTTGACCGAGTTTAATGCCACCATCACACCACCGGCACCCGCATCCAGCGCGGCTTTGTACGGCGGCAGATAGTCATTGAACATGCGGGTCAGGCTCATGTCGACGGTGTTGTATTCACGCCCGCCTTCCACGGCGCCATACAGCGCAAAGTGTTTGACGTTCGCCATCACGGCATCGGGTGCAGAAGGGTCATTGCCCTGATAGGCAGAAACCATTTCATGCGCGAGGCGTGAAGTCAGATAGGTGTCTTCGCCGAAACCTTCAGAAACCCGGCCCCAGCGAGGATCCCGGGTAATATCAACCATCGGTGAGAAGGTCATGTTCAGGCCATCGGCTGCCGTTTCTTTCGCGGAAATACGCGCGCTGGTGGCGACGGCATTCATGTCCCAGCTGGCCGCGAGGCCAAGGCTGATAGGGAAGATGGTGCGTTGACCGTGAACCACGTCATAGGCATAAAACAGAGGGATTTTCAGGCGGCTGTGCTGGACCTGGTCCTGCATGCGGCGGATGTCGGGCTTAGTCACCGTGTTAAACATGCCGCCGACTTTATCGGCGCGGATATCCGCCATGATGGCTTCTTTCGGGTTGTCAGGGCCTACGGTGACGAGATTGAGCTGGCCAATTTTCTCATCCAGCGTCATTTGTTTCATCAGGTGTGTGATGAACGCTTCGCGCTCTTTCACTTGATCTTGGGGAATGCCCGCCGTTTGCTCCGCAAACAACGAGGTGGAACCTGCCATTAACACTAACGCGCCAATCAGGTGATGCGTATTCATCGAGTATCCTTCAGACAAAAATCGAACCGCTGTAGGGCGGAAATCAGCAGTAATAAAGCGAACAAGGTAATGATCATTCTAAGAAAACGATAGCGTGAGAATCTAATACGGCACTTCGACTATTAGCAATGAATACTTTTATAAGAAAACAGTTTGCAGTGCGCAAAGCGGCGCATCCCGCAATTTACGCTGAATTGAAAGTCGATGTACAAAAACTCTTTCGAGGAAGCGCGCAATTCCCGATCTTTAGGAATGGGTGAAGCGGGCTAAATTAATAATAGAAGGGCATGTCGGTCGGGGTTTTACTCATGGTATCCATGAAAACGTCTTTGGTGACGGCCCAGAAATGAGCAATGGCGGCGACGTTGAAGGTCATGCCCATTAAGCTCATGACGAAAAAACAGGTTGCCATCAGGCCGACGCCGCTGCAAATAAAGGCTATTGAATTGCGGCTGGACTGGCGGCAAACGATATTCAGCTGGCTGGTGCAGAACATCAGAAAGGCGCTCAGTAATTCCCAGCGCATCATAATTAAACTGGCCGTTATGGTCCCCATCGAACGTATTCCTATGCAGATTGGTCACCCGCATCCGATAAACCCTAACGGCCATCGCGGTGGATGGTTGGGCAACAACGCGGGTTGAAGAGAGTGAGAAGTGTGATATGCGTCACATTGTAGCGGGCATTATTTTGAAGTGCAAAATTTCGATGTGCAAAAAAACATCGTTATCGGCGGGGGGACTTCACTTCGTCATGAAACCGCCAAAGGCTGACGGTTTCATTAACGATTTCATTAAAAGCTTCATCGGGGCGAAACTCTACTTCAGGCGCCGTAACCCATCACCTGCAACAGGTGTTGCGCCTGCAGCACGGCATCCTGACGGTGGGTGACCCCCAGTTTCTGATACAAATTACGGATATGCGTTTTGATAGTGGTGGAGGCTACGGTCAATTCACCGGCGATCTGGTCATTGCTGTAACCTGAGTAAATCAGTCCCAGCACCTGCCACTCACGCTGAGTCAGCGGGCTAGTGCGGATGAGTTCCGGCACCTGCGGGTGAGTCAGCAGTTTATTCACAAAGCCTTCGTCGAAGTGGGCGAATTTATGCCGGTGATGCTGGTTAATATCGCGCAGGATTTTTTGCGCCCTGCGCTGTTCCATTTCAGGCAGCAGATTGAGCTGAATCAGCTGACGCAGCTGCTGCGCCATCATCTCGCCTTCAATCACAAAATGGCTGACAAATCCGGTGCGGTTGGAGAGCTCCAGTGCCTCAATCAGTACGCGTTGGGCCTCATTTTTCCTGCCGGTGTGCCAGTACAGCAGGTTGCAGAGGATCAGGTTACGGTTGAGATCGCTGACCAGTTTAAGCTGGCGCGCATTGGTGTTGAGTTCGTCAATCACCACTTCGGCTTCGTCAAATTGCTCCAGCAAGATTTGCATGCGGGCGATGTTGCGCCACTGCCCCTGCATGAAGTGGTTGTCAGCCATGCCCGGCTTGGTCGTCTGGTTCAGCCAACTGCGGGCCGACGTTTTATCGCCGACCATCTGCCAGTAAATCACGCGCGGCTTGTCGGCGTTGGTCAGCCAGTCGGTGTGGTACTGCCCGCTTTGCAGCAGGGTTTCGCAACGCAGTAAATATCGGTGTGCATTGTCGAGGTGGCCGCGCGCCAGCGAGCATTTAGCCAGCATCGCCAAACACTGTAATTGTTGTTGTGGCTGTAAATTAGCCAGCACTTCCAGCCCTTCGCGGGCGGCGCTTTCGGCATCGTCCAGGCGTGCCCACGACCATAAAAGCTGCGAGCGCAGACGCAGCAGAAACTCATGCATCGGTAATTGCTCCAGATGCTGCTCACGCACCAGCTCAAATGCTTTGTCCTGCGTTTCATAAGCGGCCTGTAAGAAGCCCTGAGCAATCAGGATTTCGCTCTGTTGCAGCAGTGCCCATAAGGCGTAGTGATAGGCTTCGTGGCGGCGGGCGATCTGTTCTGTTTGCTGCATCAGCGGCAGGGCGCGGCTTAAGTCGCCTTTACAGTGCTGAATTTCGCCGGTGACTGAGGTGGCAACAATGCGGCTGTAGTAGCTGGAATAGGGCAGAAAGCGCAGCGCCTGGGTAGCCAGTTTTTCCGCCTCATCCTGTTTGCCGTCATTAATTGCTACCTGTGCCCGCAGCGCGTCGAACTCGGCGCTGAGGGTTTTATTCATCTCAATTTTTTCGCGCTGCATTTCGTTTTCAGCCCGTTCCAGCAGCATTTCTACTTCGCTGTAACGGTGTTGGCTTTGGGCCAGCCAGGCCTGTAGTAGCGCCAGTTTTGGATTCTGAATCAGCCGCTCGTAAGGCAGCGCGTTCAGGCACTCTTCCAGCAGAGCCAGCTCGCTCTGATTAAACAGTGCCCAGGCGTGTTGCAGCAGAATATCGCGCAGCAGGTCAGTGTCTTCGGCCCCGAGGGCATGGTGAATGGCCTCGGCCGGGAAACCCAGCGCCTGCCAGCCTTCTGCGGCTAAACGGTGAATGGCTGGCAGCTCAGCGGCCAGTTCCCACTGGCAACGCTGGCGCAGGAAAGTGGCGAACAGCGGGTGGAAGTTGAACCACTCGCCGCTGTCATCCATGCGGTGAATAAACAGGCCCTGACGCTCCAGCTCTTCCAGCCGTTGCTGACCGTTATCTTCGCCGGTCAGTTTGACGATCAGCGAGTCATTCATTGAGCGCAGTAGCGAGCAGCGCAACAGGAAGTCGCGGGTGGGCGCATCGACGCGATCCAGCACTTCATCCACCAGATATTCCGACAGATGGCTGGCATTTAGCCCGGCCAGTTTCTTGGCCGACTGTTGCGCAGACGCGGTAGACGCACTGGACTGGCGTGCTGATAGCGCGATCAGCTGTAGCGCGGTCGCCCATCCGGCGACGTCGTCGCACAGACGGCCACTGTCAGCTTGTTCGAGCGGTTCCGCCAGGCGGCAGTCGAAGAATTGTTGCGCTTCAACATGGTTGAACGCCAACTGGGCTGCATTGAGCTCCAGCAGTTGATCCCGCACGCGTAAATTGGCGATACCGAGTTGCGGCAACGTGCGTGACAGCACCATTAAGGTGATGTTTTCCGGCTGATGGCGCAGGAAAAAACGCATCCCTTCGTGGATGGCATCATTGGAAATCAGATGATAATCATCAATCACCAGCAGCAGCGGACGGTGCCAGTCAGACAGTTCAACAAACAGCTGGGCAAACAGTGCCGACAGGCTGGCATATTGATGTTTCTGGCTGAGGGCTTCGCTTTTGACGCAGTGTCCGCCGGTAGCTTGCTGTATGGCGGCTACCAAATAGCTGGCAAAACGCTCCGGCTGATTATCGCTTTCATCCAGCGAATACCAACCGAGATCGTTTTTGCCTGCCGCCCAGTGGGCAACCAGCGTGGTTTTACCATAGCCAGCAGGACAAGCGACCAGCACCAGACGGTAATTTTGCGCAGAAGCCAGCTTCGCTAAAAGGCGTTCGCGCACCACGGTATTTTGCAACCGCACCGGGCGGCTGAGTTTCGAAGGGATCAGCATAGTTATCCATTCTTATGACTGTAAACGAATGAGAGGTGGATTTATTTTACAGCGCGTAATTAATATTATTCCTAAGGTCTGCCAATACAGGAAGTATTGCAAGATTGTTACACTTTTACGTGTCGGTAAGTTGCTCTACGTCACAGTTTTAGTGGTTGTTTTTACGCGAATAAATCCCGTCTGTACTACGCCCTTTCTCTCCTCCCTCTCTAATCCCTGACGGGATGATGCTGCTCCACAGGCTTACCTTCAGCATATCGCTATCGTCTAAAAAATTACCTGCTCAGAGAGGGCTTATGTCGCAATTCACATTAGAAAAAACGCAGTTTCAGGATGCCCTGACCCGCCAGTGGCAAGGCTTTGGTCTGCAAAGCGCACAGGATATGACGCCGCATCAGTGGTGGCAGGCTGTCAGTGGTGCGCTGTCTGAACAACTGGCTGCGAAGCCTGTGGCGGCAGAACAGAAACAGGATCAACGTCACGTAAATTACATTTCGATGGAATTTTTAATTGGCCGCCTGACCGCCAACAACTTAATTAATCTCGGTTGGTACGAAACGGTACGTGACGTGCTGTCTGAACAGGGTGCAGAACTGGCCGATGTATTGGAGCAGGAGACCGACCCGGCGCTGGGCAACGGCGGTCTGGGGCGTCTGGCAGCCTGTTTCCTCGACTCGATGGCGACGGTTGGCCAGCCTGCAACCGGTTACGGTCTTAATTATCAGTACGGATTGTTCCGCCAGTCCTTTGACGATGGCAAACAGCAGGAAGCGCCGGATGACTGGCACCGTGAAAGCTATCCATGGTTCAGCCACAACAGCCGCCTGGCGGTGGACGTCTCCTTCGGCGGCAAGCTGGCGAAAAACAGTGACGGATCGGAGCATTGGCAACCTGCCTTCAGCCTGCGAGGTGAAGCCTGGGATCTGCCGGTGGTCGGCTACCGCAACGGTGTGACTCAGCCGCTGCGTCTGTGGCAGGCGACGGATATCCACCCGTTTGACCTGACGCTGTTCAACGACGGGCAGTTCCTGAAAGCCGAGCAAAAAGGCATTGATGCCGCGAAGCTGACGAAAGTGCTTTACCCGAATGACAACCATCAGGAAGGCAAGCGCCTGCGCCTGATGCAGCAATACTTCCAGTGCGCCTGTTCGGTGCGCGACATTTTGCGCCGTCACCATTTCCTTGGCCGCAAGATTGAAGATTTGCCTGACTTTGAAGTGATCCAGCTTAACGATACCCATCCGACCATCGCTATCCCTGAGCTGCTGCGTATCCTGCTCGACGAACATCAGCTGGAGTGGGACGCCGCCTGGGCTGTCGTCAGCAAAACCTTCGCTTACACCAACCATACGCTGATGCCGGAAGCGCTAGAGCGCTGGGATGAGAAGCTGGTCCGCAGCCTGTTGCCGCGCCACTTCTCATTGATTAAACAGATCAATGCCCGCTTTAAAAAGGTGGTGGAAAAACAGTGGCCGGGCGACAAAGCGGTGTGGGAAAAGCTTTCTGTGCATCAGGACAAACAGGTGCGCATGGCCAATCTCTGCGTGGTCAGCGGGTTTGCTGTCAACGGCGTAGCCGCGCTGCACTCGGATCTGGTGGTGAAAGATCTCTTCCCTGAATACCACCAGCTGTGGCCGAACAAATTCCATAACGTGACCAACGGCATCACACCGCGCCGCTGGCTGAAACAGTGTAATCCGGCACTGTCGGCATTGATCGATGAGAGCCTGAAAACGGAGTGGGTCACCCATCTGGATGCACTGGCGGGGCTGGAGAAATTCGCCGGTGACGCCGCTTTCTGCGCACGTTATCAGCAGATCAAATATGACAACAAAGTGCGGCTGGCCGCCTATGTGCAGCAGCGTATGGGTATTACGCTGAACCCGGAGGCGATTTTCGACGTACAGATTAAACGCCTGCACGAATACAAACGTCAGCATCTCAACCTGCTGCACATTGTGTCGCTCTACCGCCAGCTGCGCGATAACCCGCAGATGGACATAGTGCCGCGCGTATTCCTGTTCGGGGCCAAAGCGGCACCGGGCTATTATTTGGCGAAAAATATTATTCATGCGATCAACAAAGTGGCGGAGAAGATCAACAACGATCCGATCGTCGCCGATCGCCTGAAAGTGGTGTTCATTCCTGACTACCGTGTTTCGGTGGCTGAGCTGATGATCCCGGCGGCGGATGTCTCCGAGCAGATCTCAACGGCGGGCACCGAAGCGTCCGGCACCGGCAATATGAAACTGGCCCTGAATGGCGCCATGACCGTGGGTACGCTCGACGGCGCTAACGTCGAAATCGCCGAACAGGTGGGCGAAGAGAATATCTTCATCTTCGGTAATACCGTCGATCAGGTAAAAGCCCTCAAAGCTGGCGGCTATGATCCGCTGAAGTGGCGCAAAAAAGATAAACATCTCAATGCAGCGCTGAAAGATTTGGAAAGCGGCATGTTCAGCGACGGTGACAAGAACGCCTTCAGCCTGATGCTCGACAGCCTGCTGACCGGCGGCGACCCGTATCTGGTGCTGGCTGACTTCACCGCATACTGCCAGGCGCAGCAGCAGGTGGACGTGCTGTACCGTGATAAGGCGCAATGGATACAACGTACTATTCTCAATACTGCCCGTGTCGGCATGTTCAGTTCAGACCGCTCGATCCGTGATTATCAGCAACGGATCTGGCAGGCGAAGCGCTAAAGGAGCGGGAATGGAGAGTAAGCAACTCGAACAGGCAGCCATCGAAGCAGGGATCGCCGCCGGATACATTAATGCACACGGTAAGCAGCAGGCTATCGCTGCTGCGACCAAGCTGGAATTGCTGAACGCCATGGGCTGGAAGCCAGGCCAGCAGGCGGACATCGACGCGCCCGTGCCGCTGGTCAAGGTGTTCGTCAAGGGCAGCCGTCTGGCATTGCCTATCGCCGGTAAAGGTGAATTTCAGTGGCAGTTAGCGCTGGAAGGCGGTGCGGTCCAGCAGGGGCGCACCAGCGCGAAAATGACGCTGGCGCTGCCTGGTAGAATTCCTGCCGGTTATCATCAACTGACGCTGACGCAGGAGAGCCAGAGCTGGACCTGCCGTATTATTGTAGCCCCGAAGCGTTGCTATGAACCTGATGCGCTGCTGGCGGGCAAAAAGCTCTGGGGCGCCTGCGTGCAGCTTTATACCCTGCGCTCAGAGAATAACTGGGGTATCGGCGATTTTGGCGATCTGCGCCAGCTGGTCAATGAGATGGGGCAGCGCGGCGGAGCCTTCGTCGGGCTCAACCCGATTCATTCGCTCTATCCGGGTAATCCGGTGGCGGCCAGTCCTTACAGCCCGTCATCGCGGCGCTGGTTAAACGTGATTTATATCGACGTCAGCGCAGTGGAAGATTTCCAACTGAGCGAAGAGGCTCAGCGCTGGTGGCGTGAGCCGCAGACGCAGAAAACCCTGAAAACGGTGCGCGACAGCGCATGGGTGGATTACGCCCGCGTGATGCCGTTGAAGCTGGCTGGATTACATCTGGCACACCAACGTTTTGTGACGCGCAGTGCCAATGATCCGATGCGAAAGGCCTATCAGAAATTTGCCCGTGAAGGCGGCGAAAGCCTCTATCAGCAGGCGGCGTTTGATGCGCTTTACGCGCATTTAGCGAAGCAGGGCGATGAACCCAACGGCTGGACGCATTGGCCGGATAAATACCGCAGCGCACAAAGTGCCGCAGTAAAAGCCTATTGTGAACAGTACGAAAGCGACGTCGATTTTTACCTCTGGTTGCAGTGGCTGGCCGAATGGCAATTTGCCCGCTGCTACCACGATAGCCAGCAGGCTGACATGCCGATCGGCTTGTACCGCGATTTGGCGGTGGGCGTGGTGGAAGACGGGGCGGAAACCTGGGGCGATCGTGATGTTTATTGCCTGAAAGCCTCGGTGGGAGCACCGCCGGATATCCTCGGTCCGCTTGGTCAGAACTGGGATCTGCGCCCGATGGATCCGCACGTCATGGTGAAACGCGCTTATCAGCCGTTTATCGATTTGCTGCGTTCAAACATGACCAGCTGCGGCGCACTGCGTATCGACCATGTGATGACGCTGCTGCGACTGTGGTGGATCCCTCAGGGGGAAACGGCGGACAACGGTGCCTACGTGCAGTATCCGGTGGACGATCTGCTGGCGATCCTCGCGTTGGAGAGTCAGCGTCACCGTTGCATGGTGATCGGCGAAGATCTGGGTACGGTGCCGGTGGAGATCGTTAGCAAGCTGCGCGAAGGCGGGGTTTACTCCTACAAGGTGTTGTACTTTGAGCGCGACGCTGAAAATAACTTCCGCGCACCGCAGTCCTATCCGGTGCAGGCAATGGCGACTATCACCACCCATGACCTCCCGACGCTGCGAGGCTATTGGCAAAGTGACGATCTGGCGCTGGGCAAAAAGCTCGGTTTGTACCGTGACGAAGACGTACTGACTGAACTCTACGCCGACCGTGCCCGTGCGCGTCAGGGTCTGCTTGACGGTCTACATCACTATGGTTGTGTACCAAAAACCACCGGCCACAAGGCCAATGCGATGGGCATGACACCAACGCTCAACCGTGGTTTGCAGCGTTATGTGGCCGACAGTGCCTGTGCGCTGCTGGGGCTTCAGCCCGAAGACTGGCTGGATATGCAGGAGCCGGTCAACATTCCCGGCACCAGCAACGAATACCCTAACTGGCGTTGTAAACTGACCCGCACGCTGGAAGAGATGTTTGCTGACGAAAACGTCAATAAGCTGATCAAAGACCTGGATAAACGACGCAGAAAAGTGTCCGTAAGCTGATTCGTGTTAACAAGATAAAAGGGTTTCCGCTGTAATACGGAAACCCTTTTTTTTGGTTAAATTAGGGGCGTGTACTGTTTACCCGATGGTTTGACTCAACCCCGGTGAAGGGTCTGTATATAAAATTTATGGCCGCAATAGGAGTCATATACGCATTATTAACCGGATATCAGTATTCGGATGGCACATAAAAAAAGCGGCCCGTTAAGGCCGCTTAAAAACTTCAGACACAGAGGTATTTCACAAATCAAACAGCCAACAAACAACAACAAGGGTATTGCGGTAAAACTAGCCTTTCACTCCACCGGCGGTTAAGCCGCCAACCAGCCAGCGTTGGGCCACCAGGAATACGGCGGTGATCGGTATCGCCGAGAGAATAGCGGCGGCTGCGAAGTCACCCCACAGGTAGTTTTGCGGGTTGAGGTATTGCTGCATCCCCACTGCCAGAGTGTAGCTGTTGACGTCGCGCAGCAGCAGCGAGGCCACCGGCACTTCGGTAATTGCAGCGATAAACGACAGAATAAATACCACCGCCAGAATGGGTACCGACAGCGGCAGCAATACCAGCCTGAACGCCTGCCACGGCGTAGCACCGTCGAGGGACGCGGCTTCTTCCAACGAGTTATCGATCGTTTCGAAATAGCCTTTGATGGTCCAAACGTGCAGCGCAATGCCGCCCATGTAGGCGAAAATCACCCCGCCGTGGGTGTTCAGCCCAAGGAACGGCACGTACTGACCGAGACGGTCGAACAGGGCATACAGCGCCACCAGCGACAGTACGGCCGGGAACATCTGGAAAATCAGCATACTTTTCAGCAGAGTGCTTTTGCCGCGAAAACGCATACGGGCAAAGGCGTAAGCGCAGGTCGTGGAGAGCGCGACAATGCCAATGGCGGTGATCACCGCGATTTTGATGGAGTTCCACAACCACAGCATCACCGGGAATGGCGGCGGAGTGACGCTGCCGTCGGCGTTGGTTACCGTCATGCCGAGCGCCAGCTTCCAGTGATCCCACGACACCTGATCCGGAATAAGGCTGCCGGTAGCGAAGTTACCCGGCCGCAGTGAGATGGCGAACACCATCAGCAGCGGGAAGAGGATCAGCGACACAAAGCACAGCAACAGCAGATGCGTCACGAACAGCCTGACTTTTTGCGACTTCGGTTTAACCATAGGCATTTTATTATTTCTCCTGAGTCGGCTAGTCGAACTTCATGCGTGAAGCTTTCAAATTGATGATGGCAAGCGCGCCGACCAAAATGAAAATCAACGTGGCGATGGCCGCAGCCAGTCCGAAGTCCTGTCCGCCGCCGCCTTCAAAGGCGATGCGGTAGGTGTAGCTGACCAGTAAATCGGTGTGGCCCGCTGGCGTGGTGGTGCCGAGCATATCCGGGCCGCCGTTGGTCAGTAGCTGGATCAGCACGAAGTTATTAAAGTTAAAAGCGAAACTGGCGATCATCAGCGGCGTCAGCGGCTTTATCAGCAGCGGCAGCGTGATGCGGAAGAAGTTCTGCATCGGCGTGGCGCCGTCCATCGCGGACGCTTCGTAGAGGTCATCAGGCACGGCTTTCAGCAGGCCCATACACAGAATCATCATGTACGGATAACCCAGCCAGGTATTGACGATGATGATCATGGTTTTGGCAGTCATCGGGTCGCTGAACCACGCCGGTTTGATGCCAAACAGGCTGCTGAGCATCATGTTGATTTCGCCGAAGCTCTGGTTGAATAACCCTTTGAAGATCAGAATCGAAATAAATGCCGGTACCGCATAGGGCAGGATCAGCAGTACGCGGTACACCGCTTTGCCTTTCAGCTCTTCCCACTGCACCACGCAGGCCAGCACCATGCCGACGGCTACGGTCAGCACCACGGTCAGCAGTGAGAAAATAATAGTCCAGACGAAGATCGACAGGAACGGCTTCTGGATGCCGTCGTCATGCAGTACGCGCAGGAAGTTGGCCCAGCCGATATTGACGGTAAAACCGGGGCTGAGTTTTTCGGCCTGCCATTCGCCCTGAGCATTCACCGCCTGATAGAAACCGCTTTCCATATTGGGGCGATACACTATGCCGGTCTGCACGTTAGTCAGCTGTTTGCCGTCTTCGGCTTTTTTATACAGCGGCTGGCTGCCGGAGAACTGACGCAGGGAACTCATGCGCAGCGTTTCGCCATCGGGCAGTTTGGCGGACAGTTGCCCCAGTGCCTGACGGTTTTGGGTGATCACCCGCAGCCCGGCTTTTTCGCCCTGCGGCGTGGTGCCGGGTGCGAGAGTCAGGGTTTGTGGCACGGTTGCATTGAATTCAAAAGGGTCGGAAACCAGCGTATTACTGCTGTCGGGCACACTCAGCGCCAAACGCCACTGGTTCGCTTCAGCAGGATAAAGGCCAAAGGCGTAGGCTTTATCGGCCTGGAATTGGCGGTCCATCAGCACCGACTGCGCACGTTCAAAGGTCAGCTGGTTGGTGCTGCTGTAATTGGTGAAGGCGATAAAAATGGTGCATACCAGCGGGAACAGCACAAATAACGACATGCCGGCCAGGCCGGGATAAACGTAGCGCCAGGAATAAGCACGGCGGTTGGCGTAAATATAGAGGCCGACGGAGGAGAGCAGCAGCGTCAGCATGGCAAATAAATATTCCCCCTGGGCATACATCAGTACGATCAGGTAACCGGTGATCAGTGCGAACAGACCGACAATCAGCCATTTAATGATATCGCTTGTCTGCCGTTTTTTTCGAAGAGGCAGTCCGGTTTGAGCTGCTTGCATAGACTCATCATCCTTCAGGTTGAAGCTGTGGCGTGAAGGCGACATGCGCTTCACGCCAGTTTTTACGTGTTATTTGGTGACGCGGGTCTCGGCTTCCTTCAGTGCCTGTTGCACGGTCTGACGGCCGTTGATGGCGTTGATAATGGCGCTGCGTTCGGCGTACCAGAAAGCACTCATTTGCGGGATATTCGGCATAATTTCACCCGTTTGTGAGTTCGCCATGGTGGCGGCGATGCGCGGATCTTTTTCCAGCTGTTCCTGATAAGACTTCAGCGCCACGGCACCGAGCGGCTTGTCTTTATTGACGGCGGCCAGGCCTTCGTCGGTCATCAGGTAGTTTTCGAGGAACTCTTTCGCCAGCTCTTTGTTCGGGCTGGCCGCGTTAATCCCGGCCGTCAGCACGCCGACAAACGGTTTGGATGGCTTGCCGTGGAAGGTCGGCAGCAGTGTCACGCCGTAATTGATTTTGCTCTTATCGATATTTGACCATGCCCACGGGCCGTCGATGGTCATTGCGGTCTGGCCTTTGTTGAAGGCGGCTTCGGCAATGGAGTAGTCGGTGTCGGCGTTGATGTGCTTATTCTTCACCAGATCGATGATGAATTGCAGACCCGCCTGTGAACCCGCGTTGTTTACGCCAGTGTCCTTGATGTTGTATTTGCCGTTCTCGTATTTGTACGCATAGCCGCCGTCAGCGGCGATGATTGGCCAGGTGAAGTAGGGTTCTTGCAGATTCCACATGATGGCGCTTTTACCCTTGGCGCGCAGCTCTTTGTCCAGCGCTGGGATCTCTTCCCAGGTTTTCGGGGCTTCTTTAATGATGTCTTTGTTATAAATCAGCGACAGCGCTTCGACGGAAACCGGATAGCCGATCAGCTTGCCGTTGTAGGTGACGGCATCCCAGGTGAACGGGAAGAGTTTGTCTTTGAATGCCTGATCTGGGCTGATTTCAGCCAGCAGGCCCGACTGCGCGTAGCCGCCAAAACGGTCATGTGCCCAGAAGATGATGTCCGGACCGTCGCCGGTGGCGGCAACCTGCGGGTACTTCTCTTCCAGTTTGTCAGGGTGTTCGACCGTGACTTTGATGCCGGTATCTTTTTCGAATTTTTTACCGACTTCCGCCAGGCCGTTATAGCCTTTGTCGCCGTTAATCCAGATAACCAGTTTGCCTTCTTCTATCTTGGCAAAAGCAGAAGAGGACAACACCAGTGTGGCCAACGCCGAAACGGCCAGAGTGTGTTTGACCATTTTTTTTATGGAAGGAGTCTTGATACTAAGATTCTTGATACTGAGAGTCATAATCCAATCCTTTATAGGTCCTGTAGGGAGTCGGGTTCTTATTAGATGTTCGTGTTCTTAGAGGAAATAAGAAAAGCTTGCCGGACCAGTGTCGGCGATAAGACAATGCGGCTTCATCATCCCCCTCTCTACGCCCCCGCCTCTGGTTGTGTGATCCAGTTAACACTGCTGGGCATTCTGTGGGGTATCACTCAAAAATATGGGTTGGAATTTGCCATTCAGATCACGAATTTGATCTTTGGTATGAACTTTCAGCCGGTTACGCGAAATGCTCATCCTCCTTCCTCCTCCCCCGTGAAAAACTTTGTTACGGATGATTACCAAATCTGCCTATTCCCTCACTCTTGCTGACATTCAGTTCCCTTGCTGACAAGGCAAATTACCTCGCTGTCCGCCTTGCCTCACAGGATATTTTGACCAGTCAGTTCAGGAGTCGGGTATGGCGGGCGTATCACTTCGTAATCTCTATAAAGCCTTTGGCGACACCGTTATCTCAAAAGACGTGAACATTGAGATTGAAGAGGGCGAGTTCGTGGTATTTGTCGGGCCATCGGGCTGCGGGAAATCTACCCTGTTACGCATGATTGCCGGTCTGGAAGATATCACCTCGGGTGAACTGCTGATTGGTGGCCAGCGCATGAATGAAGTGCCCCCGGCTGAACGCGGTATCGGCATGGTATTTCAGTCCTATGCGCTCTATCCCCACCTGTCGGTGGCGGAGAACATGTCGTTTGGCCTCAAGCTGGCCGGGACCAAGAAAGCCGAAATTACCCAACGGGTTAATCAGGTGGCTGAGATCCTGCAACTGGCGCACCTGCTCGACCGCCGCCCGAAAGCCCTCTCCGGCGGGCAGCGCCAGCGCGTGGCGATTGGCCGTACGCTGGTGGCAGAACCGAACGTGTTTTTGCTGGATGAACCACTTTCTAACCTTGATGCGGCGCTGCGTGTGCAGATGCGCATTGAGATTTCACGTCTGCATAAGCGCCTGAAACGCACCATGATTTACGTCACCCATGATCAGGTCGAAGCCATGACGCTGGCCGACAAAATCGTGGTGCTGGACGCCGGTCGCGTGGCGCAAATTGGTAAGCCTCTCTCGCTTTACCATTACCCTGCCAACCGCTTTGTGGCCGGATTTATCGGCTCACCAAAAATGAATTTCCTGCCGGTGAAAGTCACCGGTGCTGAACCTGAACGTGTGCAAATCGAACTGCCTGACCGTCAGCGCATCTGGCTGCCGGTGGAAGGTCACGAGGTCACGGTCGGTTCAAACCTGTCTCTGGGGATCCGTCCTGAACACTTATTACCGAGCGATATTGCAGAAGTGACGCTGTCCGGTGTGGTGCAGGTGGTCGAACAACTCGGCAACGAAACCCAGATTCATATCGAGATCCCGGCTATCCGTCAAAACCTGGTGTACCGCCAGAACGACGTGGTGCTGGTAGAAGAAGGTGCAACATTCGCTATTGGCTTGCCGCCACATCGCTGTCACTTGTTCCGCGAGGACGGGACTGCGTGCCGACGGCTACACCCGGAGCCGGGCGTTTAAAGCACGCATCCCCCTACAGGAGAACAATGATGATAACTCTGCGTAAATACTCTCTGCCGTTGGCTGTTGCGGCGGGCATTCTTTCTACACCAGCAATGGCAGTAGATTTCACCGGTTATGCGCGTTCCGGCATCGGCTGGACCGGCAGCGGCGGCGAGCAACAATGTTTCAAGGCAACGGGTGCTGACAGCAAATACCGTCTGGGTAACGAATGTGAAACCTATGCTGAGTTAAAGCTTGGGCAGGAAGTGTGGAAAGAAGGGGATAAGAGCTTCTACTTCGACACCAACGTAGCGTACTCCGTGTCACAACAGAACGACTGGGAGTCAACCGATCCGGCTTTCCGTGAAGCGAACGTCAAAGGTAAGAACCTGATCGAATGGCTGCCAGGGTCCACCATCTGGGCCGGTAAACGTTTCTACCAACGTCATGATGTCCACATGATCGACTTCTATTACTGGGATATCTCAGGTCCGGGTGCGGGTCTGGAAGATGTGGATCTCGGCTTTGGTAAATTGTCATTGGCGGCCACGCGTAACACTGAAAGCGGCGGCTCTTACGGCTACATCGCTGACCAGCGTAACGAAATGCCAACCTCCAACGACGTCTTCGACGTGCGTCTTGGCGGTCTGAACCTGAACCCAGGCGGCGTGCTGGAACTGGGTGTGGATTACGGTCGTGCCAATGCGCGTGACGGTTATTCCCTGGCTGATAACGCCACCAAAGACGGTGTGTTGCTGACCGCTGAACACACGCAGAGCATCTATAACGGCTATAACAAGTTTGTGCTGCAGTATGCGACGGATTCCATGAATGATCCGAACAGCGGCGCAGCCACCGGTCACTCCAATGGGGCCAGCATCAATAACAATGGTCACATGATCCGCGTGATTGATCACGGTGCTATCGACTTCAACGATACCTGGAGCCTAATGTACGTGGCGATGTATCAGGACGTTGACCGTGATAACAACAACGGCACCACCTGGTACACCGTGGGTGTGCGCCCAATGTACAAGTGGACGCCAATCATGAGCACCTTGCTGGAAGTCGGTTACGACAACGTGAAATCCCAACGTACCAGCGATACCAACGGACAATACAAAGTTACCCTGGCGCAACAGTGGCAGGCAGGCGACAGCATCTGGTCACGTCCGGCCATCCGCGTCTTCGCGACCTACGCCAACTGGGATGAAAAATGGGGCTACGACACTGACACTGGCGCAAGCAACGGTCTGGCAATGAACGACACCAGCACCCGTACTTTCAGCCGTGGTAATGACAGTGAAGTGACATTTGGTGCTCAGATGGAAATCTGGTGGTAACTTTTCCCGTCATCCTTCGCGCTGTGGGTGCGTTGGCTGCCCTTACTCACCCCGGTCACGTAGTTATCTACGCTCCCGGGGATGAGTTCGGTTGCCGCCTGCCCACAACACGAAGGCTATAGGGAAAAGCCGAGTTCTATATTGGCTTTAAGATGTGCTGGCTGGCGGGGTGTTTAGGCTAACCGCCAGCCTTCATGGTGATTCAAAAGGAAATAACGATGAAAAAAAATCTGCTGTCACTGTGTTTGTCGCTGAGCCTGATGGCTGCCGTTCCTGCGGGAGTGAACGCGGCACAAAATGATGCGTCAGTCGCGCCGGTGATTTCGGCTCAGACTTTACATAATTTATCGTGGACGCCGCTGGTTCCGCCGGTGACGCAGGATGTCACGCTCAGTACTTCTGGCGTGCAAATTAATCAGGGCGATATTCAGGGCGCGGTAGGTGCATTTGCGCTGCCTGCGGACCGTGGATCGCTGGAAATAACCCTGACCAGCATCGCGACCGGTAAAACCGTGTATGCGCCGAACGTGCTGGTACTGGACGAACAGATGCGCCCGGCGGCTTATTATCCGTCGAGCTACTTCCCGTATGAGAAACCGGGCATTGTCTCCAGCGATCGTCTGGAAGGCACCCTGAAGTTGACGCCAGCGCTGGGTCAGAAACAAATTTATCTGCTGGTGTACACCACCAAACAAGATTTGGCCCAGACCACGCAGATGACCAATCCGGCCAAGGCCTATGCCGCCGGTGTTGGTAACGCTGTGCCAGATATCCCGGACCCGGTGGCCCGCCATACGCCATCCGGTATGCTGAGCATTAAAGTACGTGCCGAGCAGAAAGCCAGCAACGTCATGATTGGTCAGGCCCTGAGCTTTAACAGCGCCGAAGATGCACCCGCAGCCACACCGATTGTCGTTGGTCAGCCACCGGCACCGCGCACCGCCGCACCAGCCGCACCGGCTAAACCCGCCCAGCCTCTGCTATCGGATTCTGAAACCTACTATAACGACGCCATTAAGAAAGCCGTGAAAGCCGGAGACGTCGATAAAGCCCTGAAGCTGCTGGATGAAGCCGAACGTCTTGGCTCGAAAACCGCCCGTAAGACCTTTATCGAGAGCGTTAAGCGTTAAAACAGAAAACACCCCCTGACATCGTCAGGGGTTATTGATGTACAAACTGGACTATGGGCCGGTTCTGCCCTTTTGTTGTTATGGCGTTCTGTGGTTACAATCATCGCTTTACGACAATCAAAGGGGCATCCATGAAAACGACCGGTCCTTCGGTGTCCGAAGCCATCACCCGTGATCTGGCTATGCGTGTGATCCGCGGGGAGCTACCCGCTGGGCTCGCCATCGCCGGAGAGAATGAACTGGCGTTGCAATACTCTGCTTCACGCACTTCAGTGCGCAATGCGTTACAGGTGCTGGCGGCTAAGGGCATGTTGTCGATTCAACCCAAACGTCGAACTACCGTCAATGCGCGCGAGATGTGGAGTTTCCTCGATGCCGATGTACTGAGCTGGCTGGAAGATGTCGGCATTGAGCCGGACATCGTTGAGCATCTGATGGTGACGCGCCTGATTTTCGAGCCCAACGCTGCGGCGATGGCGGCCAGCAACGCTAACGGCCATGATTTGGCCGCGATGGAAGATGCCTGGAATCTGATGTTGCAAGGTCAGCAGCAAAATTCCGCCCGCCTGTTCGAAGAAGGGGATCTGGCGTTTCATCTGGCGATCCTCAAAGCCTGTCATAACCCTTTTCTGATCTCTATCGGCAGCGCGCTGTCGGCAGCGATGATGCTGTCGTTTAAGCAGACGCTGGAAGAAGATTTGCAACTGACCAAAGAAGCGGTGGAACAACACCGGATCCTGATGGAAGCCATCCGTATGAAGCAGGTGGACAACTCCCGGGAGATCATGCGCAGCATCCTGCTCGAAGCCGCCAATAAAAAACTCTGGCGCGACACCCCGCAAAAATATTCGCATCTGATGTAAAGACTATTTAACCAGCCCGCGATCTGATTCACAGATCGCGGGTTGTTTTATTTCTATGCTACTTGTAATACAAGATTCAAAGATAGGTAATACAAGAATGGGCAAGAAATGGATAGCCATTGACTGGGGAACCACCAACTTCCGTGCGTTTCTAATTAATCATCACGAGACAGAAGAGCGTCGGAGTGCGCCTCTGGGACTGTTGCAGGTCACGGACCGCCGCTTTGGTGCCACCCTGCAATCACTGCTCAATGACTGGCTGATACAACACGGCAGTTTGCCCATCCTGATGGCCGGTATGGTGGGTTCACAGCAAGGCTGGGCGGAGGTGCCTTATGTGACGCTGCCTGCGCGTGCCGGTGATTTCGCTGCGCACGCCGTTGAAGTCACCACGTCGTGGGGCAGCCGTTGTCATATTGTGGCCGGGGCGACCTGCGAAAGTGAGTGGGGGTTCCCGGACGTGATGCGCGGTGAAGAGGTCCAGCTTTTAGGGCTGGCAGAGTTACACCCGGCGGCGACACATCGGGTGATCCTGCCCGGTACCCACAGCAAACACGCCAAACTACGCGATGGCTCACTGATTGACTTCAGCACTTTCATGACCGGTGAGCTCTACGCCACGCTGATCAACCATTCTCTGCTCGGCAAAGATTTACCCTCCTGTGAACAGAATGACGCGGCGTTTGATCTCGGCGTCGCCAACAGCAAGAAATCCCCTTTTCTCAGCCACGCCATTTTCTCCGCCCGCACCTTACGGCTGCGCGGGACGATGACCCCTGCACAGGTCAGCAGTTATCTCTATGGGTTGCTGATCGGCAGCGAGCTGGCGGCGCTGGAAATTGAAGAGGCCTGGGTAGTGGGTTCTCCGGCGCTGACCCTGAGTTATCAGCGCGCTGCCCGCCAGTGTGGCATGAGTTTGCATGCAGCAGACGGATCGGCCTGCTTTGTTCAGGGGTTATCGCAGATTTATCACAGTGGAGTCTTCGCATGAATTATCAGAAATTTTCCCAAGAATGGCAGCAGTGTTCGCTGCCGCTGGTGGCGATTTTACGCGGTGTTACGCCGGCAGAAGCAGAAGGCGTGGCGCTGACGCTGGTGGAGTGTGGTTTTACCTATCTTGAAGTGCCGATGAACAGCCCGTCGCCGCTGGAATCTATCCGCATTATGGCTGATGTGCTTAGCGGACGTGCTTATGTCGGCGCCGGGACGGTGCTTACCCCGCAGCAGGTCGTCGGCGTGGCGCAGGCGGGGGGGCAGTTAATTATTTCACCGAATGCCGATGTGGCCGTCATTGAAGCGAGCTGTGCGTTGAATCTGATTAGCCTGCCGGGTGTGACGACGCCGTCAGAGGCATTCCGTGCCCTGCAAGCGGGGGCGCACGGGTTGAAATTGTTCCCGGCGGAGATCGTCACACCGGCCGTTACCAAAGCCCTGCGCGCCGTGTTGCCGCGTGAAGTGATTTGTTTGCCGGTGGGGGGGATCGCGGCGGATGCGGCGCAAATGCGCACCTATGTACAGGCTGGTGCACAGGGGTTTGGCCTCGGTGGCGGATTATATCAACCTGGAATGTCACTCATTTCCCTGCGTGAAAAGGCGGATGCCTACCGTCACGCATGGCAACAAAGTTTGGACGGGTAACCCATTCAACGGACGGCGAGCTTCGCTATTCCAACGACAACAACGGTCTGTTTTCTACATGGAAGGTACTTTATGAGCACTCGAAATTTACCCCATACCAATGGGCAAACGTACTTGATTTGCCTGCTTGCGGCGCTGGCAGGGCTATTGTTTGGTCTGGATATGGGCGTTATCGCAGGCGCACTGCCTTTTATCGCGGATGAATTTGGTTTAAGCAGCCATCAGCAGGAGATGGTTGTCAGCATCATGATGCTCGGGGCGACGTTCGGCGCGCTGTGCAGCGGCCCGATGTCCGGGCGTATCGGGCGTAAGAAAACCTTGTTGATTGGCGCAGTGCTGTTTGTTGTCGGTTCACTCGGATGTGCCTTTGCACCGGATCTGATCACCCTGGAAATCTCGCGTTTCCTGTTGGGCGTAGCGGTTGGGGTCGCGTCATTTGTGGCACCCCTCTATCTGTCAGAAATCGCACCGGAGCATATCCGTGGCAGCATGATTTCGCTCTATCAGCTGATGATCACTATCGGCATTTTAGCCGCTTTCCTCTCCGACGTTGGCTTCAGCGCCAGCGGTGACTGGCGCTGGATGCTGGGTATCATTACTTTCCCGGCACTGATTTTGTTTATCGGCGTGCTGACACTGCCGGAAAGTCCGCGCTGGCTGTCGATGAAAGGCAAGAACGATCTGGCGATGACCGTGCTGACGCTGTTGCGTTCCTCCACTGACGATGCACGAAAAGAGCTGGATGCTATCCGTGAAAACGTGCAGCAAAAGCAGCGCGGCTGGCAGCTATTTCGTTCTAACAGCCACTTCCGACGCTCGACCTATCTGGGTGTGTTATTGCAGTTCATGCAGCAGTTCACCGGCATGACCGTCATCATGTATTACGCACCGAAAATCTTCGCCATTGCCGGTTTCGCCACCACCAAAGAGCAGATGTGGGGCACGGTGATCGCCGGTCTGGTCAACGTGTTGGCGACCTTTATCGCCATCGGCTTGGTGGACCGCTGGGGACGTAAACCTATTTTAAAACTTGGCTTCAGCGTCATGGGTATTTGCATGGGGTTGATGGGCTATATGTTCTTTGTCGGCATCAGCTCGGCAGCGCAGCAATACACTGCGGTCCTGCTGTTGTTGATCTTCATTACCGGTTTTGCCATGAGCGCGGGGCCGCTGATCTGGGTGTTGTGCTCAGAGATCCAACCGCTGGCAGGCCGCGACTTTGGCGTCACCTGCTCGACCATGGCTAACTGGATCGCCAACATGATCATCGGTGCGACCTTCCTGACGCTGATCGACTTTATGGGCAGCGCGGCGACCTTCTGGCTGTATGGCATTCTCAACGTCCTGTGTATTGTCCTGACCATTGTTTTCGTCCCTGAAACCAAAAATATCTCCCTGGAAAATATCGAGAAAAACCTGATGTCTGGCAAACGCCTGAGTCAGGTCGGTAGTGCTTAATTTTTTAGCCAATATTGTTTCGTCACGCCTCGTTGTGCTGGCGTAGTTCAGTAACCCATAAGAGAGATGACCATGAATAAATCGATCACCTCCCCGTCCGCAGACAGTGACGGGGTGTACCGCAAAATTACCCGACGCCTGATCCCGTTTTTAATTTTGTGTTATTTCTTCGCCTATCTGGACCGGGTGAATATTGGTTTCGCCAAGCTGCATATGCAGGATGCGCTGAATTTCAGCGACACCGTGTATGGCCTGGGCGCTGGAATATTTTTCATCGGTTATTTTTTGTTTGAGCTACCGAGCAACCTGATGATGCAGCGTTTCGGCGCCCGCGTGTGGATAGCACGCATCATGATCAGTTGGGCGGTGTTGTCTGCCTCGATGATTTTTGTGACGTCATCGACTCAGTTCTATGTCCTGCGTTTTCTGCTGGGCGTGGCCGAAGCCGGTTTTTTTCCGGGCATCGTGTTTTACCTCACGTTGTGGTTTCCATCCTGGCGTTCAGCCCGCACCCTCGGGCTGTTTATTCTGGTGACGCCGCTGTCGACCATCATCGGCAGCCCGCTCTCGGGTGCCATTTTGAAGTTTTTTGAGAACGTGGAAGGCCTGCATAACTGGCAGTGGCTATTTGTAGTTGAAGCCGTGCCGTCATTCCTGTTGGCGTTTGTGGTTCTGCGCTTTATGGACAACAGCGTCGCCGAAGCCAAATGGCTGACCGCCGCAGAGAAACAGGTGGTGTTCGACGATCTGGCCACGGATGCCCGACGGCAGCTCATCGCCAGTGCCGGAAAGCCACAACAGAACCTGCGGGCGATGCTCTCCAACCGCTACGTGTGGTTGCTGGCACTGATCTTCTTCAGCTTCAACATCGGTTACTACGGCATCAACTTCTGGCTGCCCTCGATCATTAAATCCTCCGGTGTCACTGACGATCTAAAAATCGGCTTTCTTGCCGCGCTGCCCTACGTCTTCGGGGCGGCATTTATGGTGTGGAATAGTCGCCATTCCGACCTGAAACGTGAACGCCGCTGGCATATCGCTATCCCGGCGATTATCGGCGCGGTCGGACTGTCACTCAGTGCTTATTGCAGTGGTTCGACGGTGTGGATGATGGCGTGGATTTGCCTCGCGATGTCCGGAACTCTGGCACTAATTCCTACTTATATCAGCCTGCCCGGCACGTTGCTTTCGGGTACGGCGGCGGCGGCGGGTATCGCCCTGGTGAACTCCGTGGGCAATCTGGCCGGTTTCTTCGGGCCAGTGGTGCTGGGGTGGTTGAAAGACAACACCGGTACGACCAGTACAGGCCTGTACATTCTGGCGGGATTCCTGCTGCTGTGCGCCCCGTTGATATTTCTTCTGCCCGCCAGGCTGATTAATCCCAGCTTACAGGCGGCAGCGATTGCGCCGGTTGCATCCGGCAATGAACCGATTTCGAGGAGAGGCAGTCTATGAGTGGATGTGGTGGTGGTGGTTGCGGTAGCTGTGGTGAAGACCATTTCAACCCGATTTTACAAGGTGATGATGGCGCATTGAAACGCGCCCTGTATAAGTCGATGGGCCATACCGACGAGCAGTTGCGTAAGCCAGTGATTGCGGTTGTTAATAGCTACACCAATGCGACGGCCGGTCACGCTAACCTGAACGAGCTTACGCAACATGTGTTGAAAGGCATTGATGAGGCCGGGGGTGTCGGCATGGTGTTTGGCACCATTGCGCCGTGCGACGGCATTGCCGAAGGGCATCTCGGGATGCGCTACATTCTGGCCGCCCGCGAAGTGATCACCAGTTCTATTGAAGTGATGATGCGGGCCCATCGGTTTGACGGCATGGTGTTGCTGGGTTCGTGCGACAAAATTGTGCCTGCCATGCTGATGGCCGCTGCGCGGTTGGACATTCCGGCCATTATGGTCAACGGCGGCCCGATGTATCCGGCGAAATACAAGGGCAAAGACTGGGACGGCAATATTGTCACCGAAGCCATCGGTTGGAAACGCCGTGGCGAAATTGATGAAGCCGAATTCCGTTACATCGAAGATATCGCTGAGCCGGGCCCAGGCTCCTGCACTATGTATGGCACCGCCAATACTATGTGTTGTATTGCCGAAGTCTTGGGCATGAGTTTGCCGGGTAGCAGCACATTGCCTGCTATATCGTCGGAGCGCCGTGAATGTGCGTACCAGACAGGGCGCGCAGCGGTGGATCTGGTTTTACGCGGCGTCAATGCGCGACAAATTATCACCCCAGCCTCGCTTCGTAACGCCATGATTTATCTGCTGGCAACCGGCGGCTCGACCAACGCCATCCTGCATTTACAGGCGATACATTACGAAGCGGAATACGGCCATCTGCCGTTGCACGCTTTCGATGTTCTGAGCCATCAGGTCCCACTGGTCGCATCACTGTATCCGGCGTCTGAATTCGACATGATTGATTTCTGGGAGGCGGGCGGTGTGGCAGCGGTAGAGCATGAACTTCAGGCACTCATGGACCTCGACGCGCTTACCGTCAGCGGGCAGACCAAACGCGCATGGCTGGCGATGGGGAGGCAAAAAACCTCGCGTCCGGAAGTGGTTCACACGCTGGCGATCCCGGTGCGTAATGAGTCGGGCGTTGCGGTGCTGACCGGCAATATTTCGCCGCTTGGCTGCGTGGTAAAACCGGCGGCCGTACCGGCAAATCTGATGACCTTCACGGGGCCTGCCGTGGTATTCAACAGTGAGCAGGAGTCGGTGGATGCCATCCTCTCCGGTGAAATTCCGCCTGGCAGCGTGCTGGTTCTGCGTTACGAGGGGCCGAAAGGTGGGCCGGGTATGCCGGAGATGTACAAGCCGATGAAATGCCTCGAAGGAATGAACCTGTCTGACAGTTGCGCATTGATCACCGACGGTCGTTTTTCCGGTTCTAACCGCGGGCTGTTTGTCGGCCATATTTCACCGGAGGCCAGCGACGGCGGCGATCTTGCCCTTATCGAAGCGGCGGATTCCATCACCATCGATATTCCGGGCCGCAGCCTGACGCTCAATGTCTCACAAGAGGTGCTGGCCGAGCGCCGTAAGCATTGGGTACCGGTCGAAAAACAGGTGCCACGAGGTTTTCTGCGTTTATACCGCCACTGGGCATCATCCGCCGCCGAGGGCGCGGTGCTGGCCGATCAGAGCGAGGACAATTAATTGACTATATCGATGAAAATTCAGGGTGTTAACCCGATTGCGGCGTTGCCATTTACTTCCAGCGGTGAGGTTGACTACGCCAGTTTTGGGCGTCTGCTGGGACATCTGGCTGATACTGGTGCGGATGGCCTGACGCTGTTTGGCATCGCCAGCGAGTTTCCCAAACTGGAAGACGGTGAGCGTGCGCGGCTGGCAACGCAGTTTCTCTCGGACCTCAGCGGCAGCGGTATGTACCGCGCGCTCTCTGTTACCGATCACAGCACCGAAGTGGCGGTAAAGCGGGCGCAAAGTTACCAGAAGCAGGGCGCTGATGCGTTGATGCTATTGCCGCCGTTCTTTCTGCAACCGGGGCCGGAGGCTATTCGCCACCATATTTTCTCGGTGCTGGAGGCGGTGGATATTCCGGTGATGGTGCAGTACGCGCCGGGGGAGACGGGGCTTTCGATAACGCCTGAACAGCTTAGTGGCGTGGCGGAACGCTACCCGCACGCCGTTTTTAAAATCGAATGTAATCCGCCGATAGATTATACCCGTGAGTTTCTGAAACTCGCCCCGCAGGCTCGTGTAATGAACGGCTACGCCGGACTTTACATGCTGGCGATGCTCGATGCGGGCGGCAAAGGCGTGATGCCGGGCTGCTCCTTTACTGAGGTATATGTGCAAATTTACCGTCTGTGGCAACAAGGCAAAGCCACGGAAGCCGCCGGGTTACATGCAAAACTGCTGCCGTGGATCACCCGTTGGATGACGCATTGTGAGTACATCATTCAGGCGGAAAAAACCATTCTGTATCGTCGTGGGATCATCTCCAGCGACTACTGCCGACATCCGGGATGGGTTCTGACCGGCGAAGACCACGCGCTCATCAGCGATTTCATCGCGACTTTTACTTTATAAATTGGCCGCTGGCGCAAGGTAGCGCGCCAGCCCATGACTTCAAGGAATGAATATGTCAGATAATATATCGCGCGTCGTTATTGTGACCGGCGCCAGTCAGGGTATTGGCCTGGCGATTGCGAAATCCTTTTTACAGAAAGGCGACATTGTTATTGGTGGAGCCTTCTCTGTGCTTGAAAAAGCCACATTTGCCCGTGAGCTCATGGCACAGTACCCGGAACATTTTCACTATTTCTCCGTGGATGTGACCCGAACGGAAGCCATTGCTGAATTCGCCGAAAAGGCTGAAGCGTTGTATGGCCATGTTGATGTGCTGGTGTCGAATGCGGGTAAAAATGTGTTCAAAGGCATCGACTGTAACGAGGAGGACTGGCACCACAATCTGGATCTCAACCTGCGTTCTCACTGGTTTATGGCGAAGTGTTTCCGTTTGGCGCTGGAGCGTTCACGCGGCGTGATTCTGGTGATGACCTCAAACCACGCTTTCTCTACTATGCCGGGCTGCGCGCCTTACAACATCACCAAGCGGGCGCTGTTATCGCTGGTGCAGAGCCTGACGATTGAATGGGGGCCTGCGATCCGCACCGTGGGTATCGCGCCGGGGTTTATCGATACGGCGGGCAATCAGGTCTGGTTTGACTCGCACCCGGATGGCAATCTGGCCCGTGAACAGACTCTCCAGAAACACCCAGTCGGCCGCCTGGGCCAACCGGAAGAAGTCGGCGAACTGTGCTTTTTCCTTGCGGGTTCGCATGCCGGTTTCATCGCCGGAACGACGATCGTGATGGATGGCGGACGCAGCGCGTTGATGCAGGACTGAAGCCCGCTGATACATAACCTTCCGCGCCCCGCACGCATCGCGGGGCGGTGTCATAAAGCTGTCACACTGACTCACTACTCTCCTGCTATCGAAAAAAACTACTGTCAAAAAAATATCAGGAGCCATCCCTTGCGTAAGTCACTCGTTGCATTGCTTTTTCTGACCTTTACCGCCGCCGCCTTTACTGTTCACGCGGCAGAAGACGCGAAGCCTTTCGTCACCAGCAAAGAGGTTGATCTGAGTAAATATCTGCCAGCACCGCCGGCGGATGATTCAGCCCAGACCAAGGCTGAACTGAAAGAGTTACTGGAAATTCAGGCCAGCCGCACGCCTGAGCAGGAAAAAGCCGCGATTGCCGACGCACAGGAAAATGTCTGGCGCTTTGCCGACGTTATGGGACCGGAGTTCACCGCCGAGAAGTTACCGAAAGTGGCGGCGCTGTTTGACCGCATCGTGGCGACCGAAGACGTGGTGGACGATTCTGCCAAGAAGTTCTTCAACCGCCCGCGCCCGTATATGCTGGATGAACAAATTCATCCGCTGCTGAAAAAGTCCAAGTCTGGCTCATGGCCTTCTGGTCATTCGACCGTTGGCTATCTGATGGCGACTGTTTTGGCTGACATGGTGCCGGAAAAACGCAACGAACTCTTCACCCGCGCCGCAGGTTACGCGGAGAACCGTTTAGTGGCTGGTTTCCACTACCGTTCTGACACCGTCATGAGCCGCACGGGTGCTGCGCTTATTGCTCAGAAGATGGCTGAACAGCCGGAGTTCCAGACTGAATTCGACGCAGCGAAAGCCGAGTTGCGCGGGCAGATGGGGCTAAAATAGGTTTTAGACTGAGTGCTATAAAAAAGCTGCCGAACGTGGGCAGCTTTTTTTTATGGGCGATACACTTCAGGCCAGCAGGCTGGCGACCCTTGGCGCTGCGACGCTCATTTATCACAAAATGGTTAAACCTTCGAGAGGATTTGGTAACGCTTTCCTTTGTAGTCTGACGTCATTGGTAGCAAACAGACGTGAGGCGATGATGATCAACCGACGCAATTTCCTGCTGGGCAGCTGCACCGTATCGGCGGCGGCGGCGCTGGGATTATTCCCGACGCTGTTTACCCGCAAGGCTGACGCTCAGGTGCAAACCGAGCGTTTTGAAGTCAGCCTGACTGACGCGCAATGGCATCAGCGACTGAGCGAAGCGCAATATTATATATTGCGCGAGGCCGGGACCGAACACCCTTATTCCAGCCCCTTAAACGACGAACACCGCGTGGGTGAATTTGCCTGCGCAGGGTGCAGTCTTGCTCTCTTTTCTTCTGCGACCAAATTCGACAGCCACACCGGTTGGCCAAGTTTCTGGCAACCTTTGTCCAATGCAGCACTTACCAGCCGTGATACCTCGTTGGGTATGGTGCGCGATGAAGTGCATTGTCGCCGCTGCGGCGGACATCTGGGGCACGTTTTTGACGACGGGCCACCGCCTACCGGGCAGCGTTATTGCATGAATGGTCTGGCGATGACATTTACACCGAAAGCGATGTGAATTGACGGTGGCCACCTCCGCCACCCGCTACGTAACTTATAAGCGAGTACCCTGATGAAAATTATCCATAAAAACATACTGTCGTTACGTCATTACAGCCTGATTGCCAGTCTGGTAGTGGCTTCCGCTTTCGCGTTTCAGAATAACGCCTGGTAATGGGGCGGTGGCGCGGAACCCGCGGTGGTGATCCCAGCCCCGATGCAGGATGAGCCCGCAGGCACGTCACACAGTGAGACGGCGCTGTTTGCGGGGGGATGTTTCTGGGGGATTCAGGGCGTGTTTCAGCATGTGAAAGGCGTGACAAGTGCGGTATCGGGCTACGCCGGTGGCGGGGCGAAAACGGCCAGTTATCAACAGGTGAGTACGGGCGAAACCGGCCATGCGGAATCTGTTCAGGTGACCTTTGATCCGACGCAGATAACCTACGGCGAACTGCTGCATATTTTCTTCTCTGTTGGGCATAACCCGACCGAACTTGATCAGCAGGGGCCGGACAGCGGCAGTCAGTACCGTTCCGCCGTGTTCCCGCTTAATAGCGAACAGGCGCAGGTGGCAAAAGCCTATACCCATAATTAATGAAGATACTTGATGTTGTGAACCATGAGGACCATGCTACTCGTCATGAAAATACATCTGACTTCGGAACAACGGATAGCCCTGAAAATGCTGCATAAGAACAACCGGGATAGTCGTGTCCGTGACAGGATCAGGTGTGTTCTTCTTGCTGCCGATGGATGGACTGCTGCCATGATTGCTCAGTCGCAGCTTATCGATGAAACAAGCGTGCGTCGCCATCTGAATGACTGGCTTAATGAAGAAAAACTTAAGCCCGAAAATGGCGGGTCTGACAGTCATCTCAGCGAGGCGCAGACAGCAGAACTCATCATCTATCTGACGGATAACCTTCTTCCTACCACGCAGGCTATCATCGAACAGGTTGATGACTGGTGGGGTATCCGTTACACCGTTCCCGGCATGAACAAATGGCTGCACCGTAATGAGTTCAGCTACAAAAAACCGGTTGGCGTACCCCATAAGT
>BHES01000026.1 GCA_003864575.1 Enterobacterales bacterium | reverse complement strand
AGATTCACATTATCCTTGACGGAGCAGGTTATCACCGCAGTGGGTTGGTGAAAGACTGGGCTTACGTGATGAATATCGACCTTCACTACCTGCCGCCTTACAGCCCGAACCTGAATCCAATCGAACGACTGTGGAAGGTGATGAATGAGGAGGTAAGAAACAACCGTTACTTCGCTTCAGCAAAGCAGTTCCGGGAGGAGATAAGACGATTTTTTAGTGAAATATTACCGGGACTTTCTGGTGCGTTGCCACGCCGAATTAATGACAACTTCCAGATGCTGAAAAATGCATCTTCAAGTTAACTGTGTATAGACGCCAAAGCAGGTGTTTTATGGCGTATTTTTCCGCTACTGCCTACCGAGTGCTCAACCCTTGCAGGCTGCGGGCTACGGACGGTTTTTGATGCGAAATATGTAGTAATCCTGTTGTCTAACAGGTTATTTTTGTCCCTCAAATTGGATTTGTCAGGTTACCTATGTCTAACAGCGCATTGAGTGTTGTGATCCTTGCCGCAGGCAAGGGAACACGCATGTACTCCAATCTCCCTAAAGTTCTTCATCCACTGGCCGGTAAGCCAATGGTTCAGCACGTCATTGATGCTGCGACGCGTCTCGGCGCGAACAATGTCCATCTGGTTTATGGCCACGGTGGTGACCTGCTCAAGCAGCGACTGGCGGGCAGCGGGTTGAACTGGGTTTTACAGGCTGAGCAATTGGGTACCGGCCACGCCATGCAGCAGGCTGCGCCGCATTTTGCCGATGACGAAGATGTACTGATGCTTTACGGCGACGTTCCGCTGATTTCCGTCGATACGCTGGAAAAATTATTGAAGGCAAAACCAGAAGGCGGTATCGGTTTACTGACCGTCGTGCTGGATGAGCCGACCGGTTACGGTCGCATCGTGCGCGAAAACGGCACGGTGACGGGCATTATCGAGCAGAAAGATGCCAGCGTTGAACAGCTGAAAATTAAAGAAATTAATACCGGGATACTGGTGGCTAACGGTGCCTCATTCAAGCGCTGGTTGAGTCAGCTCAACAACAACAATGCTCAGGGTGAGTATTACATCACTGACATTATTGCCATGGCCCATGCCGAAGGGCATCAGATTGCCACCGTTCATCCGTCGCGTAACAGCGAAGTGGATGGCGTAAATAACCGCCTGCAGCTTTCCCGTCTGGAACGCGTCTATCAGAGTGAACAGGCCGAACGTCTGTTACTGGCTGGTGTGATGCTGCTGGACCCTGCGCGGTTTGATCTGCGCGGCGAGCTTTCTCACGGAGTCGACGTGCAAATTGACGTCAACGTGATCATTGAAGGGCAGGTTACGCTTGGCGATCGCGTCAAAATTGGCGCCGGTTGTGTGCTGAAAAACTGCGTGATTGGCGACGACTGCGAAATCAGCCCGTACAGCGTGTTTGAAAATGCCGTGTTGGAAGCTGACTGCACCGTGGGTCCGTTTGCTCGCTTGCGCCCAGGTGCTGAACTGGCGCAGGGCGCGCATGTAGGTAACTTTGTCGAAGTGAAAAAAGCGCGTTTGGGTAAAGGCTCAAAAGCCGGACATCTTTCCTACCTTGGCGATGCTGAAATTGGCGATAACGTGAATATCGGCGCGGGCACGATCACCTGTAATTACGACGGTGTGAACAAACACAAGACGATCATCGGCAACGACGTTTTCGTCGGTTCTGACACTCAACTGGTGGCGCCGGTGACGGTGGGAAATAACGTGACGATCGCTGCCGGCACCACGGTGACCCGCGATGTTCCGGACAACGGCTTGTTGCTGAGCCGGGTTGCGCAGGTTCATAAACCCGACTGGCAGAGGCCGCAGAAGAAAAAATAATTTTTTGTAGCGACAGTTAACTCAGGCGCAGTGCGTTGCTGCCTGAGTTAAACCATGTTTTGGTCTGTGTTTTTTCACTGAGAGCGCAGACCAAAACATAATAATCCCCAACTTCTACCAGGCTCGGGGAACCCGGAAAAAACCGGATATCAATCAGGTCAGGCTTCAAACAAGGTCTGCGAACAGACCTTAAATAGGAATAAAACTGATGTGTGGAATTGTTGGCGCAGTAGCGCAACGCGATATTGCTGAAATTCTGTTGGAAGGTTTACGCCGTCTCGAATACCGCGGTTATGACTCGGCCGGTCTGGCGATCATCGATGCCGACGGCAAACTGGGCCGCCTGCGCCGTTTGGGTAAGGTACAGATGCTGGCAGAGGCGCTTGAAGCGCATCCGCTGCATGGTGGTACCGGGATTGCCCACACCCGTTGGGCGACCCACGGTGAACCTTCTGAAGCGAATGCACACCCGCATGTGTCTGATTATATTGCAGTCGTGCACAACGGTATTATCGAGAACCACGAACCTTTACGCGCATTGCTGATTGAACGGGGCTATCGTTTCGACTCGGAAACGGATACTGAAGTGATCGCGCATCTGGTGCATTGGGAACAACTGCAAGGCGGCACGCTGCTGGAAGTGGTTCAACGTGTGATCCCACAACTGCGTGGCGCTTACGGTACGGTCATTCTCGACCGTCGTGACCCTTCTCTGCTGGTGGCCGCCCGTTCCGGCAGTCCGCTGGTGATTGGCCGTGGCGTGGGTGAAAACTTTATCGCTTCCGACCAACTGGCACTGCTGCCTGTTACCCGTCGCTTCATGTTCCTTGAAGAGGGCGATGTGGCGGAAGTGAAACGTCGTTCAGTCAACGTTTATGACAAAAACGGGCATGCCGTTGAACGCGCAGAAATCGAGTCTAAAGTGCAGTATGACGCCGGTGATAAGGGCGAATTCCGTCACTACATGCAAAAAGAGATCTACGAGCAGCCGCTGGCGATTAAAAATACCCTGGCAGGGCGTTTCAGCCACGGTCAGGTTGATCTCAGCGAACTGGGCGAGAAAGCCGACGAGATCCTGTCGCACGTTCAGCATGTGCAGATCATTGCCTGCGGGACCTCTTATAATTCGGGCATGGTCGCGCGTTACTGGTTTGAGTCTCTGGCAGGTATGCCGTGTGATGTCGAAATCGCATCGGAATTCCGCTATCGCAAATCTGCCGTTCGCCCGGGCAGCCTGATCATCACGTTGTCGCAGTCTGGCGAAACCGCCGATACGCTGGCAGCGCTGCGTCTGTCCAAAGAGCTGGGTTATCTCGGTTCTCTGGCGGTGTGTAACGTGGCCGGCTCTTCGCTGGTGCGTGAGTCCGATTTGGCGCTGATGACCCAAGCCGGTACGGAAATCGGTGTGGCCTCCACCAAAGCCTTTACCACGCAGCTGACCGTTTTGCTGATGCTGGTGGCGCGTATGGGACGTCTGAAAGGGATGGACGAGAAAGTCGAACACGACATCGTTCACGCGCTTCAGGCGTTGCCTGCGCGTATTGAACAGATGCTGTCGCTGGATAAAACCATCGAATCGCTGGCCGAAGGTTTCTCTGACAAACATCACGCTCTGTTCCTCGGTCGTGGCGATCAATACCCGATTGCTATGGAAGGCGCCCTGAAGCTGAAAGAGATCTCCTATATTCATGCTGAAGCCTACGCGGCCGGTGAGTTGAAACACGGCCCGCTGGCGCTGATTGATGCCGACATGCCGGTTATCGTTGTGGCTCCAAATAACGAGCTGCTGGAGAAGCTGAAGTCGAATATCGAAGAGGTTCGCGCGCGCGGTGGCTTACTGTATGTGTTTGCCGATCAGGACGCCGGCTTCACCGACAGCGACGGCATGAAGATTATTCAGTTGCCGCACGTCGAAGAGATTGTTGCCCCGATTTTCTACACTGTCCCGTTACAGCTGCTGTCCTACTATGTGGCGCTGATCAAAGGCACCGACGTAGACCAGCCGCGTAATCTGGCGAAGTCTGTTACGGTAGAGTAAGACGCGTAAACGGTCTTATCCGTCTCTAAGCGCCCTAATGGGCGCTTTTTTCTTTCTGTGAGCGCCTGACCTCACGTATAGTCCGCCTTTTACGGAGGAAGCCTGCAAAATGTCGAGCACGACACCTATTCGAATTAACAAATACATCAGCGACAGCGGCATCTGTTCTCGCCGCGCCGCCGATCGTTACGTCGAGCAGGGGTTGGTTTATATTAACGATCAGCAGGCTGAATTTGGCGCACTGGTCGCTGCAGCAGACGCCGTGAAGGTGAATGGCCAACTAATTAAGCCGCTCGATGAAGAAGACCTGGTGTTGATAGCGCTTAATAAACCCGTTGGCATCACCACCACGATGGAAGAAAGTGTGCGGGATAATATCGGTACGCTTATTCACCATAGCCAACGCGTTTTCCCTATCGGTCGTTTGGATAAAGACTCGCAAGGACTGATTTTAATGACCAATAAGGGTTATTTGGTCCACAAAATTTTGCACGCCGGTCACTGTCACGAAAAAGAGTATGTCGTTACCGTCAACAAACCGGTGACGGACGCGTTTCTTCTCGGTCTGTCTGCGGGCGTGCCGATGCTGGGAACGGTGACTAAACCTTGTAAAGCGATAAGAGAATCAGAATTTGTATTTCGCATTACGCTGGTGCAGGGGCTCAACCGGCAGATTCGCCGCATGGCTAAGCATTTTGGTTATGAAGTGACCCGGCTTGAGCGGGTACGCATTATGAACATCACCCTGCAAGGGCTTGATCCGGGGGAGTCACGGGATTTGACCCACGAAGAGCTGAGCGAGTTATTTAAACGGCTTGAAAACCCAATGCCTGACGAATAACCGTCGAAGAAACCGCCCGGTTTGGCTCATAGAGGATCGTTGAGTCAGTTTTTAGATTGCTATCTCCCCTGATGTGCCCATTTCGCTTGAATTGTGACCGCTGTCATAAAACTGTCATATTACGTACATTTTACTGTCACCAAACTGTCCTATTTTCCTCCTGTGCCAAACACTTTATGAATCTCGACCTGAGTCGAATCTGATAATAAAACCACCAGGAGTGGAACATGAAATTGATGCGTAACACCGTCGCCGGTCTTGTAGCAGCGACTTTTTCCCTCACGGCAATGTCTGCTTTCGCTGCCACCAATTTGACGGGCGCTGGCGGTACCTTCCCTGCGCCTGTATATGCAAAATGGGCTGACGCTTACCAAAAGGCCACGGGTAACCAGGTTAACTATCAGGGTATTGGTTCTTCTGGTGGCGTAAAACAAATCATCGCTAAAACCGTTGATTTCGGCGCATCTGATGCCCCGATGAAAGACGAAGATCTGAATAAAAACGGCCTGTTCCAGTTCCCTACCGTGATCGGTGGCGTGGTGCTGGCTGTTAACCTGCCGGGGATCAAATCCGGTCAGTTGACGCTGGATGGCGCAACGCTGGGTGATATTTACCTCGGTAAAATCAAAAAGTGGAACGACGCGGCCATTGTTAAACTTAACCCAGGCGTGAAACTGCCAGATACCAATATCGCGGTTGTTCGCCGTGCTGACGGTTCCGGTACTTCTTTCGTCTTCACCAGCTACCTGGCTAAAGTTAACGCCGAGTGGAAAGAGAAAATCGGTGCTGGCTCTACCGTAAACTGGCCAACGGGTCTTGGCGGTAAAGGCAACGACGGTGTTGCTGCCTTCGTACAACGTCTGCCGGGTTCAATCGGTTACGTAGAATACGCTTACGCTAAGCAGAACAGCCTGGCTTACACCAAGCTGGTGGACGCAAGCGGCAAAGCCATCAGCCCGACAGAAGAGTCCTTCAGTGCAGCGGCTAAAGGCGCTGACTGGACCAAAACCTTCGCTCAGGACCTGACTAACCAAAAAGGCGACAACGCCTGGCCAATCAGCTCCACCACGTTCATTCTGGTTTACAAAGACCAATCGAATGCAGAACACGGCGCGGAAGTGCTGAAGTTCTTCGACTGGGCTTACAAAAATGGCGGCAAACTGACGACCGATCTGGATTATGCAACGCTGCCAGACGCCGTGGTTGAACAAGTTCGTGCAGCATGGAAGACCAATATCAAAGACAGCAGCGGTAAAGCACTGTACTAAGTCATCATCCATCAGATTGAATGATGTTGAGTTAGAGTAGACGTGTTTTAGCTCATTCCCTCTCCGGCCGGAGAGGGAATTAAATCTGAATAGAAGAGAGTGGTATGGCTGAATACAAGCCGTCTATCAAAGCACCAGGTAAACACGGTGACATTATCTTCGGCGCGCTGGTTAAGCTGGCAGCGCTGATTGTCCTATTGCTGCTGGGCGGAATTATCGTCTCGCTGTTTATCGCCTCATTACCCAGCATTGAAAAATTTGGTTTTTCTTTCCTGTGGAATAAAACCTGGGACGCCCCGAACGAGCAGTTTGGCGCACTGGTGCCAATTTACGGCACGGTCGTGACCTCGATTATCGCCCTGCTGATAGCAGTACCCGTCAGTTTCGGGATTGCACTGTTCCTGACTGAACTGGCACCTAACTGGCTGCGTCGCCCGCTGGGTATCGCGATTGAATTGCTGGCGGCTATTCCCAGCATCGTTTATGGCATGTGGGGGCTGTTTGTCTTCGCTCCGCTGTTTGCCACCTATTTCCAGACCCCGGTCGGCGACGTGTTGTCCGGTATCCCCATTGTTGGTGCGCTGTTTGCCGGTCCGGGCTTTGGTATCGGTATTCTGGCTGCTGGCGTGATCCTCGCCATCATGATCATCCCGTACATTGCCTCCGTCATGCGTGACGTGTTTGAGCAGACGCCGGTAATGATGAAAGAGTCGGCTTACGGCATCGGTTGTACCACATGGGAAGTGATCTGGCGCATCGTGCTACCGTTTACCAAAAATGGCGTCATTGGCGGCATTATGCTCGGCCTTGGCCGCGCACTCGGTGAAACCATGGCGGTGACCTTTATCATCGGTAACACCTACCAGCTCGACAGTGCATCACTTTATATGCCGGGCAACAGTATTACCTCGGCTCTGGCGAACGAATTTGCTGAAGCCGAAGCCGGTCTCCATACCGCAGCACTGATGGAATTGGGTCTGATTCTGTTTGTCATTACCTTTATCGTGCTGGCCTTGTCCAAAGTGATGGTCATGCGTCTTGCTAAGAAAGAGGGTCGCTAAATGACGACGATGGAAATGCAAAGTAACGAAGCGCTGTTACAGTCACGCCGCAAACGTCAGGCGTGGCGCCGTCAGAAGAACCGTTTGGCGCTGTTACTGTCGATGGCGACCATGGCCTTTGGCCTTTTCTGGCTGGTATGGATCCTGTTCACCACGGTAGTCAAAGGCGTCGATGGGATGTCTCTGGCACTGTTTACCGAAAATACCCCGCCACCGAATACCGCTGGCGGCGGGCTGGCTAACGCCATCGCGGGCAGTGGATTATTGATTCTGTGGGCCACGGTGATTGGTACACCGCTTGGCGTGATGGCGGGCGTTTATCTGGCGGAATATGGCCGTAAAGGCTGGCTGGCTGAAGTGATTCGCTTCATCAATGACATTCTGCTTTCTGCGCCGTCCATTGTTGTGGGTCTGTTCGTTTACACCATTGTGGTGGCGAAAATGGGTCACTTCTCCGGTTGGGCGGGCGTGCTGGCGCTGGCATTGCTGCAAATCCCGATTGTTATCCGCACCACGGAAAACATGCTCAAATTGGTACCGGACAGCCTGCGTGAAGCCGCGTACGCTCTCGGTACACCGAAGTGGAAGATGATTTCGGCCATCACGCTGAAAGCCTCAGTGTCCGGCATCATGACCGGTATCCTGCTGGCGATTGCCCGCATTGCCGGTGAAACCGCGCCGCTGTTGTTTACGTCGCTCTCCAACCAGTTCTGGAGTACCGACATGATGCAGCCGATTGCCAACCTGCCGGTGACCATCTTTAAATTTGCCATGAGTCCGTTCGGCGAGTGGCAACAGCTGGCATGGGCGGGGGTGTTACTCATCACCGTGTGCGTGCTGGTGCTGAATATTCTGGCGCGCGTGATTTTCGCCCAGAAGAAACAATAAGCGAATTCATTATTGAGGACAGGCGATTGCAGCTGTCCTCACTGTTTACCCGGCGTCGCCACGCGGCGCGCGAAAGATAAAAGAG
This sequence comes from Enterobacterales bacterium, assembly GCA_003864575.1. Taxonomy (GTDB): domain Bacteria; phylum Pseudomonadota; class Gammaproteobacteria; order Enterobacterales; family Enterobacteriaceae; genus Ewingella. The sequence goes on along the minus strand of BHES01000026.1, from coordinate 25,814 downwards.
AGATGTCTGAGAATGACTGACGCATCCAACAGCAAAATCCAGGTTCGCGACCTGAACTTTTATTACGGCAAATTCCACGCGCTGAAAAATATTTCCCTGGATATTGCCAAAAACGAAGTCACGGCTTTTATCGGCCCGTCGGGCTGCGGTAAATCGACGCTGCTGCGTACGCTGAACAAAATGTACCAACTTTATCCAGACCAGCGCGCCGAAGGCGAGATCCTGCTTGATGGCGAAAATATTCTGGTCGATAAACAGGATATCGCGCTGCTGCGTGCCAAAGTGGGCATGGTATTCCAGAAACCGACGCCGTTCCCCATGTCGATTTACGACAACATTGCCTTCGGGGTGCGTCTGTTTGAAAAGCTGTCGCGTACCGACATGGATGAGCGTGTGCAATGGGCGCTGACCAAAGCGGCGCTGTGGAACGAGTCAAAAGATAAACTGCATCAGAGTGGCTACAGCCTGTCTGGTGGTCAGCAACAGCGTTTGTGTATCGCGCGCGGTATCGCCATTCGCCCGGACGTGCTGCTGCTTGATGAGCCGTGCTCTGCGCTTGATCCGATCTCAACGGGTCGTATCGAGGAGCTGATCACCGAGCTGAAATCTGACTACACGGTGGTTATCGTGACGCACAACATGCAGCAGGCCGCGCGTTGTTCGGACCGCACTGCGTTTATGTATCTGGGTGAGCTGATTGAATACAGCGACACCGACTCCCTCTTTACTTCGCCTGCCCGTAAGCAGACGGAAGACTACATTACTGGCCGCTACGGTTGAGGAAAGAAAATGGACAATTTGAACCTGAACAAACACATTTCCGGCCAGTTTAACGCAGAACTTGAGCACATACGCACGCAGGTGCTGGCGATGGGCGGGCTGGTGGAACAACAGCTGACCGACGCCATCACTGCGATGCACAATCAGGACGCCGAACTGGCGCAGCAGGTCATCAAAGGCGATGACAAAGTCAACATGATGGAAGTGGCGATCGACGAAGCCTGCGTGCGCATTATTGCCAAGCGTCAGCCGACCGCCAGCGACCTGCGTTTAGTCATGGCGATCATCAAGACCATTTCTGAGCTGGAACGTATCGGCGACGTGGCGGATAAAATCTGTCGCACCGCGCTGGAGAAGTTTTCGCACCTGCATCAGCCGCTACTGGTGAGCCTGGAGTCACTGGGTCGCCACACCGTGCAAATGCTGCATGACGTGCTGGATGCCTTTGCCCGTATGGATTTGGACGAAGCGGTGCGTATTTACCGTGAAGACAAGAAAGTGGATCAGGAATACGAAGGCATTGTGCGTCAGTTGATGACCTACATGATGGAAGATCCACGTACCATTCCAAGCGTGTTGACCGCGCTGTTCTGCGCCCGATCTATTGAGCGTATCGGTGACCGTTGCCAGAATATTTGCGAGTTCATCTTCTACTTCGTGAAAGGCCAGGATTTCCGTCACGTCGGCGGCGATGCACTGGATAAGTTGCTGACCGACAATAAAGAAAAGAAAGACTAATTTGCCCGTCATCATTTGTTTCGCCTGGAAGCGTTGGTTTAACGAATGATTGAGTGCAAAAAGCTGAAATAGAAAGGCCTCGAATGAGGCCTTTCTGCTGTCCGAACGCTTTACTTCATTAAATAGCGCAATGCTACCATCACCGCCAGCTGGCGGTAGTGCGCGGTCTGGAAGTCGGCTTCGTCCGGGTTTTCAAACAGGGCACCGAAGGTGTATTGGTTTGCCACCTGATGCACGCACAAGCTGCTGATGAGCCGATGTACGTCCCGCGCCAGAGCATCTTCTTTGAATAAATGCCCTTTTTTTCCACGTTCGAGAATATCTTCCAGCAAGGTTAACGCCGTCTGGTTCAGCGTGCGGATGCTGGTGGACTGGCGGATAAAGCGGCCGCGCAGCATGTTTTCTGTCGAAACAATACGGATGAATTCCGGGTGTGAAACGTGGAAATCAAAACTGGCTTCCACCAGCTTCACAATCGCTTCGGCTGGCGGATAGGAAGACAGGTCCAGATCCAGCTCATGCTGGCGGATACCGCGGTAAACATGCTCCAGAACCAGCATGTACAGCGCTTCCTTGGTCTTATAGTGGTACACCACCATCCGCTTCGTGGTTTTGGCGTTGGCGGCAATATTTTCCATGCGCGCGCCCATCAGACCCGACTCGGCAAACTCATTCAGTGCGCTGTCAAAAATGCGCTGTTTCAGTCCTATCGGATCATTTTTGCGTCCCTGAACCGGGGAACTTTGGCTGCTCAGCGTCTTATCCTCATCATTAGCGACCTTTTCCCCGAAAGAGTAACCATTGCGATACCCGGATACAACCGGAGTATCGCGGTTCAGGAGCGCCTCAGCGGGTGATTTGATAGCCTTTTTCATGCCACAGTGCGGGCAGCTCATACATGTGATGAAATTCGGTGACTAACGGGTGGTCGATCGGCGGATTATGCGGATCTGCGCAGTAGTAAAACACCGGGATCCCGGCGGCGATACCCGCCTGAGCGCCCGCGACGGAGTCTTCCACCAGAATGCATTTTTCGATATTCACCTGCATCACTTCTGCCGCTTTGTACAGCACCGCCGGGTCCGGTTTCCAGCGCTGCAAATCATAGCCGCTGAACAGATTGTCCCCCATAAAGGGCAGCAGTCCGGTTTTGCCGAGTGACATCTGCATTTTGCTTACCGGGCCGTTGGATACCACGCACATCGGCACCGTGATTTTCTCCAGTACTTCACGCGCGCCTTCAATCGGTTGCAGCTTACTGTCGAACAGTCTTGCGACGTGTTGACGGAAGACCACCTCCATCTCCTCTTTTGCCACGTCCAGCCCATGTTCTTTATTGATGATGGCAATGATCTCGTAGAGTTTTACCCCTTTGTAGGTTTGGTACATCTCATCAAAAGAGACCGTGACGCCGAAATGCGCGAACATCTCAACATAGGCTTCGCAGCACAACAGTTCGCTATCGACCAGCGTCCCGTCACAGTCAAAAAGTACACATTCAATCGTGGACATCATTTTTCCTTATCCATTTCGCATTATTGGCTCAACTCTACCCCGAACAGAGTGAAATGTGCCGTTAAATGCCAGAAAAAAAGAGTGTGAGCGGCATCAAAAATGGCGCTTTTTGGGTTAGGATAGCCATCGACCGTCATTCCCCTCTTTTCGGAACTCATAATGAGCAAACCACAAAGCAATGTCTCCAGCGGACAGGGCCTGTTCGAGCGTCTGTTTAAACTGACGCAGCACGGCACTACCGTTCGTACTGAAACTATCGCCGGACTGACAACGTTCCTGACCATGGTCTATATCGTGTTCGTGAACCCACAGATCCTCGGCGTGGCAGGCATGGATAAGCAAGCTGTCTTCGTGACTACTTGTCTGATTGCCGCCTTTGGCAGCATCCTGATGGGCCTGATTGCCAACCTGCCCGTGGCGCTTGCGCCGGCGATGGGCCTGAATGCGTTCTTCGCGTTTGTGGTGGTGGGTGCGATGGGTATTTCATGGCAAATCGGCATGGGTGCTATTTTCTGGGGCGCAATCGGTTTCCTTTTGCTGACCATTTTCCGCATCCGCTATTGGATGATAGCCAACATTCCGGCCAGTCTGAGGATCGGCATCACCGCCGGTATCGGTCTGTTCATCGGCATGATGGGGCTGAAAAACGCCGGCATTATCGTGGCGAACCCAGACACCATCGTCACTATCGGCAATCTGACGTCACATAACGTTCTGTTGGGTGCTCTGGGCTTCTTCATTATTGCCGTGCTGGCATCACGTAACATTCATGCGGCTGTACTGGTGTCTATCGTGGTGACCACGGTTATTGGCCTGGCAATCGGTGACGTACACTACACCGGTACTTTCTCCATGCCGCCCAATGTGATGTCAGTGGTCGGTCAGGTTGATATCAAAGGCGCACTGAATATTGGTCTGGCGGGCGTTATTTTCTCCTTCATGCTGGTCAACCTGTTTGACTCATCAGGCACGCTGATTGGCGTGACGGACAAAGCCGGGCTGACCGATGCCAACGGCAAATTCCCGCAGATGAAACAGGCGCTGTACGTTGACAGTATCTCGTCGGTTGCGGGTGCTTTTGTGGGTACCTCTTCGGTGACGGCGTATATCGAAAGTTCTTCCGGCGTCTCCGTCGGCGGCCGTACCGGCCTTACCGCAGTCGTTACCGGTATTCTGTTCCTGCTGGTGATCTTCATCTCCCCGTTGGCAGGCATGGTGCCTGCGTACGCGGCAGCCGGCGCGCTGATTTATGTCGGTGTGCTGATGACATCAAGCCTGGCCCGCGTCACCTGGGACGACCTGACCGAAGCGGTTCCGGCGTTTGTCACTGCGGTGATGATGCCGTTCAGCTTCTCGATCACCGAAGGTATCGCGCTGGGCTTTATCTCCTACGTGGTGATGAAACTCGGTACGGGTCGCTGGAGAGAAATCAGCCCGTGCGTGGTGGTGGTTGCGCTGCTGTTCGTGTTGAAAATTGCGTTTGTCGACGGCCACTAAAGCCCCTTTCTGACGCCATAATAAAAGCCCGCTAAAACATCAGCGGGCTTTTTTTGTTTGCAGTGATCCGTCCTGAATCGCGTTATTTCAAGGCGACCCGGCGGGTATAATCTGCGAAGGTCGTTAACTGGCCAGTCAGGAAATCGAGTGTCCCTTGTTCGATCACTTCACCAATCTGCTCATCTACTTTGCTCTGAATCACCCCGCCCATAAATTCAGGACGGTTCATCACCATCGCATCGAGAAACACCAGGATCTGGCGCAAATGATATTGGCAGCGTGCGCCACCAATCGGCCCCATTGAACTGGTCTGAATCAGCACGGGTTTACCAGCCAGCGGCTGATTAGGCAGACGTGACAGCCAGTCTATGGCGTTTTTTAGGCCGCCCGGAACTGAGTAGTTGTATTCCGGGGTGACGATAATCACGCCGTCGGCCTGGCGGATTTGCTCAGCGATGGCCTCGAGATCTGCCGGGAAACCCTCTCCCTGCTGAATATCGGCATCGTACAGCGGCAGGCTACCAATAGAAGGCAAGGCCTCAATTGTAATACCTTCCGGCGCCAGTTTTGGCAAAGTACGGGCGATCATGGCGTTGTAAGAGCCCTTACGCAGGCTACCTAACAGTGTGACAAACTTCAGTGGTTGCGTTGACATTGACTACTCCTGTTATGGATGACTTCTGAAATGGAGCTCAGCCTAAATCTAGACCAGATTATTTGTGCCGGACAGGGCGCGGTCCGGCGCCTTGTGCTGAAGCCGAATTATTTTGCCGGAGGCAGACTGGTGAACTTCATGAAATGTGGCGAATCAGGCTGTTGCTGCGGTGACAATGTTTGTGTGCGTGTGAAGCCATTACCCGGATCATAGCGCCAGCACAGCAACCGCGCGATAGAGGGCGAATGGGCACAGGCCCAGGTCAGGGAGCCGTCGATATCGCTCATCACCTGCGCTTCTGGCGTCAGGGCCGATCGCAGGCGACCGGATGCCGGGTTCAGGCTCAGGCTTTTTTCGCCATACTCGGTCAGGCCGGAGAGCTTCAGCATACTTTGACGAATACACCAAAGTTGCAGGGCAGACTCCACCGGATAGCTTTGCAGATTAATCCACGTCTGCTCAACGGCGGACAGTTGCGCCTGTTGTTGCGGATTGATCAGTGCGCTGCGGGCATGAATGATCTCGAGATCCAGTCCGACTTTCCCTTCGCTGCTGAGCATGACACCAGCGGTGTTGCCTGCAAAGGCCAGGCTGAAATCCGGCAGGTTGGGAGATTCAAAACTCGGGCGTCCGCTCGGTAAAATGATGATGGCGGGCAGCTCAGTGATGCCGTACAGGTAGAACATCATCTCTGCCAGCAGCACGCGGCCAGTCAGAAAACGTTTACGCTGTTTTTCGGAAAGAATTCTTGCGGATAAAATTACGTCGGCGGGAAGGCGGTGAGTATCCGGTTCAGGATCCGCTGCTACCCATCTAGCGAAATGGCACGCCATTGTTCACTCCATGATTAATGGTTCGGCTTATTCTCTCTCAGGGCTGGAAGAATAACATTAAGAGAAATCATTAAAAACTGCTTAAAAACCGCATCAAAATGCCCATTTCTCGCTTAAAAAAGCGTTTAAAGCGCAAAAAAGTGAGCCAGTTCACATCCTTATGTCTTAGCGGATAAGAATTGCACGCTGAACGCTATTTCGCAGAAGAATTATTCCCCGTCCTCCACAAGATATATCCACTACGGGGACATAAAGAAACGCCGAAAAATGCCGTTAGTAGTAAAGCAGCGATCTCGCTGCTTTGCCTGTGAGTACCGCGAAAATGTTAAAAACAACGCAGTCACGCTTCATCGCTTTGATCAGCTTATTTTTTATTGTGCTGGTTACCGTTACGCTCATTGTTATCCAGGTTTTTATCTCCCCTAAACTGAAACAGGCTGAAAGTACGCTGGTTGCAAACCAGGTAGATGACATCGCCGTAGTGATTAACGATCGTCTGAATAAAGTCGAATCTCAGGTTCGCAGCATTACCCAAAGTGTGGCGCAGATGGACAGCGCGACAATCGATACACTTTTGCCGGCGCTGGTGGATCAGTACGGTGACAGCGCGGTATTTGGTGGCGGTATCTGGCCGTTACCTCATGAACGTGACCCAGCCAAAGTAAAGTTCAGCAGCTTCTTTGCCCGTAACACGAATAATGAACTGACCGTGAATACGTTCTGGAACAGTGCAGAATCGCCAAATTATTTTGAGCAGTCCTGGTATCTGGCGGCCTCAAAAGGTGAAAAGGGCCAATGCATCTGGGCACCGGCTTACTTTGATGATGCCAGTACCCAGCCGCGAACCAACTGCGCGATGGCCATTTATAAGGGTGACAAACAGTGGGGCGTGGCGACCATTGACGTGACCTTGGGCTTCTTCAACCAGTTGGTCACCGACATGGAGAAAAAGGTCAAAGGAACGATCTACATTGTTGAGCAGGATGGCACTATCGTCGGCACCAGCCGCAGCAGCGATGAAAAACTGCCAAAACTGGCCTCGCTCGGCGAGCAGTCACCGCTGGCGGCGCAGATCCGTCAAAGTCTTGATCAGATAAAGGACAGCCGTGATCTGGTGGCGGACTACAACAATGACGGCACCGATCACACCCTGTTTATGAGCAAGATTCAGGGGCCGTGGTACATCGTGACCGACATGCCAACCAGCCAGCTGTTGCAGCGGACCCACAGCATTCTTGCCAGCCTGGGACTGGTGCAAATCCCGATGGTATTACTGCTGTTGCTGGTACTGATTGCTGCGATCAAAATTTTCATGCGTCAGCTTGCGGCGCTGAATAAAAACATCAGCCAGCTGTCTGCCGGTGGCGCTGATCTGACCCAGCGTCTACCGCAAAGCCGCAGTCCGGAATTTGACGCTGTGAATCGCAGCTTCAATAACTTCCTCGACTTCCTGCAATCGATCCTCAAACAGGTGGGTGACAGCACGCTGGCGATCGCCTCCGCTTCGCGGCAGATAGCCAGTGGTAACCTGGATCTCTCGGCGCGTACCGAAGAGCAGGCGAGCTCGATTGAACAAACCGCGGCATCCATGGAGCAACTGACCAGCACCGTTAAGCAGAATGCCGGGAATGCCGAAGGTGCTAATCAGCTGGCGCGGGAGGCGTCTGCTGTGGCAGAAAAAGGCACGCGAGTCGTGCGGCAAGTGGTGGACACCATGGGGTCTATCAACGGTTCCTCGAAGAAAATTGTCGATATCATCAGCGTGATCGATAGCATCGCGTTCCAGACCAACATTCTGGCTCTAAACGCCGCCGTTGAAGCCGCCCGTGCCGGTGAACAGGGGCGCGGCTTCGCTGTGGTTGCCTCGGAAGTGCGCAGTCTGGCTCAGCGTTCCGCCACGTCTGCACGAGAAATCAAAAAGCTGATCGAGGACTCGGTGGCGGACATCACCACGGGCAGTCAGCTGGTGGCGACCGCAGGTACCACTATGGATGAATTGATGGTTGGCGTTAACAATGTAGCAACATTGATGGGAGAGATCATGTCCTCCAGCCAGGAACAAAGCCTCGGAATTGAGCAGGTAAACATTGCGATCACCCAGTTAGATAACACCACGCAACAAAACGCTGCATTGGTGGAACAGGTGTCAGCCGCTGCGCAGGCTATGCAGGACCAAACGCTGCAACTGGAGACCGTCATTGCCGGATTTAAACTGTGAAATAGAATGATAACTTACTGAAACTAAAGCCTGGTGCTTACCGCATCAGGTTTTTTTATGCTCTATTTCCGGTGACTCTCTCTTCTGTGAAGAAATAGCACAATTTGTACGTTGGTAGGATCTTCTCTTTATCCCCGCTTACCTTGCCTTTTATTCTGTGAAAAACCCGCTTAAACCCTCTTTGTTGTAGGGGATTTCTGGTATGGCAGTAGAATGTTTTATCAGCAAAATAATCAACGCACGTTGTAATGATTTGCAACCTAACCATGATTAACAATTAATATACAAATAACTATTATTTTTGGTGGATGTGTTTATTGACTGTTAATTATTAGTGTGAGGATCACCTATGTCGGAAAAAAATAATAACCCGTCCTCGAGGCGAGGTTTTCTTAAAAAGACGCTGGCCTTAGTGCCTCTGGTTGCTACCGTTTCAACCGGCGCAGTGGCACTTTCCCCCAAAAGCAGTAAAGCGGCCGAGGGGGTCTCCCAGCACTACGTGCCGGTTTATTTCAACAATGAGGAATGGCGTTTTCTGCTCGCCGCCTGTGAGCGGCTGATCCCAACCGATGCCAACGGGCCTGGCGCAGTCAGTCAGGGCGTGCCGGAATATATCGACAAACAGATGGAGCTGCCCTACGGACACGGCGGTTTGTGGTATATGCATCCACCTTTTGTCGAAGCCGACCCCACTCTGGGATACCAGTCAAAACTGACACCGCGCGATACTTATCGCATCGGTATCAAAGCGGTAGATACCTACTGCCAGCAAGAGTTTCAGAAGAAATTCGCCGATTTATCCGTTCAGCAGCAAAACGATCTGCTGACCTCGCTCGAAGCCAACCATCTAAAATTTGATGAGCTCACCGGCGCGGCATTTTTCGCTCAGCTGCTGGCAAATACCAAAGAGGGTTACCTGTCTGACCCTCTCCATGGAGGGAATCAGAGCCTAGCATCGTGGAAGCTGATTGGTTTCCCCGGTGCCCGTGCCGATTACAAAGATTGGGCAGGGAAGCACAACCAGACCTATCCGCTTGGCCCGGTCAGTATTTCCAGCAAAAGGAATGCGTAATGAGTACTCAAAAAAATAAACATGTCGATGTGGTGGTGGTGGGTCTTGGCTGGACGGGTGCCATCATGGCGATGGAACTGGCCGAAGCCGGTCTGGAAGTGCTGGCACTGGAGCGCGGCGAACAACGGGATACCTATCCTGACTTCGCCTACCCGCGCATTGCGGACGAGCTGACCTACGGTATCCGCCTGAAGCTGTTTCAGGAGACCGCTAAAGAGACGGTGACCGTGCGCCATACGTCGGCTGATTTTGCCGTGCCTTACCGCCAGTTCGGTGCATTCCTCCCAGGAAACGGCGTTGGGGGAGCGGGGGTTCACTGGAATGGTATGCAGTGGCGCGCGCTGCCTGCGGATTTGAGCATGCGTTCGACGGTCGTCGACCGCTATGGAGAAAAATTTATCCCTGCGGATATGACCGTACAAGATCACGGCGTGACCTATGATGAGCTTGAACCCTACTTCGACAAATTCGAGCGCCTGTGTGGGACTTCCGGTACGGCGGGCAATATTCAGGGCAAGATCATCGCAGGCGGTAATCCGTTTGAAGCTCCGCGCCAGCAGGGCTACCCGACGCCCGCGCTGACGCAGCTCTACTCCGGTTCACTGTTTGGCGACGCGGCGAAATCGCTCGGATTCCATCCGTTCCCTATTCCCGCCGCCAATGCCTCTGAGTCCTACACCAATTTCTACGGCGTGCAGCTGGGGGCCTGTAATTTCTGCGGCTACTGCGAGCGTTTCGGTTGTTATAACTATTCTAAAGCCTCCCCGCAGAGCACGATTTTGCCTGCGCTCTACCAGAAGAAAAATTTCTCGCTGAAAACCCGCGCACAGGTGGTGCGGATCAACACCGATTCCACCGGTAAGAAAGCCACGGGCGTTACCTACATTGATGCTTATGGCCAGGAAGTCGAACAGACGGCGGATCTGGTGATACTGAGTGCTTTCCAGCTGCATAATGTGCGGCTGCTGCTGATGTCGAAAATCGGTACACCTTATGATCCTAAAACCGGCGAAGGGGTAGTGGGTAAAAACTTTGCTTACCAGATGAATAGCGGTATTTCACTGTTCTTTGATGAGAGCAAAACCTTCAACCCGTTTATCGGCGCGGGGGCGGCGGGGACCGTCATTGATGATTTCAATGCTGAAAACTTTGATCACGCCAAACTGGGCTTTATCGGTGGGGCCTATATTTCTGCGGTGCGCACCGGTGGGCGCCCGATCCAGCAAATGTCGTTACCCAAAGGCACGCCAAACTGGGGCAGCGGCTGGAAACAGGGCATCAAAGAGAATTATCTGCATTCGATGTCCATCGGTTCTGAAGGATCCGTGATGCCGTATAAACAGTGCTATCTGGATCTGGATCCGACCTATAAGGACGGTTATGGCTATCCTTTACTGCGCATGACCTTTGACTGGCAGGATAACGAATACAAGATGACCGATCATATTACTCAGCAAATGATGAAAATCGCCAATGTGTTGAATCCAAAAAGTATGTCGGTCAGTCAGTTGAAACCCGGAGACCATTTTGACGTGAAGCCCTACCAGTCCACGCACATTACCGGTGGCGCGATCATGGGAGATTCGCCGAAAAATAGCGTAGTGAATAAGTACCTGCAAAGCTGGGATGTGCCGAATTTGTTCGTGCTGGGCGCGTCTGCCTTCCCGCAGAATTTGGCGTATAACCCAACGGGCGTGGTGGGGGCGCTGGCCTATTTCGCCGCCAACGCGATTCGTACGCAGTACTTAGCCCATCCGGGACCTTTGGTTCAGGCATAATCAGGACGATATCATGATCAAAGCAAAGAAAAGTTCGTTATGGCGCTGCGGATTGTGGCTGGGTATGGGCCTGACCGGCATGTCACTGACAACGCAGGTAATAGCCGCAGAAGACAGCGATACCGGCGCCAGAATTAAACAGGGCGAATACCTCTCGCGTGCCGGCGACTGTGTGGCTTGCCACACCGCGCCCGGCGGAAAGTCGTTCGCCGGTGGTTTGAAAATGAGTACGCCGGTCGGCGCTATCTATTCCAGCAATATCACGCCGGATAAAAATACGGGCATCGGGGACTACAGTGAGGATGATTTCAGCAAAGCGCTGCGCCAGGGCATAGCTAAAGACGGGCATCATCTTTATCCCGCCATGCCTTATCCATCATTCAGCAAGATGACGGATAACGATGTACATAATCTGTATCTCTATTTCACTCATCAGGTTGCGGCGGTCGATCAGAAGAATCGCGAGAGCGATATCCCGTTCCCGCTGAATATGCGCTGGCCGTTAGCGGTATGGAACAGCGTTTTCCTCGAGAAGAAACCCTATTACTCTGACCCGCAGCAAACAGCTGCCTGGAACCGCGGAGCCTATCTGGTACAGGATTTAGGCCACTGCGGCAGCTGCCACACTCCACGCGGTATCGGTTATCAGGAAAAAGCACTCGACCAGAACGACGACGATTACCTCTCTGGCGGTACGCTGGAGGGCTGGCATGCGCCTAATCTACGTGGTGATGCGACGACTGGCCTGGGGCAGTGGAATGAAGCGGAGATCAGCCAGTTCCTCGAACGTGGTCATACCGAACGTTCTGCCGCTTTTGGCTCGATGGTGGACGTGATTCAGGACAGTACTCAGTATCTGAGTGATGAAGATCGTCAGGCCATTGCGGTTTACCTGAAATCTTTGCCAGCCGACGGCAAGCTCAGGGTGCAGGTTAATAACGACAGTACGACTCAGGCTCTGGAAAAAGGGGACGTGTCGAAGGCAGGATCGCAGGTGTATCTGGATAACTGCTCGGGTTGTCATCTGTCCAGCGGGCAGGGTGAGAAAAATGCGTTCCCGCAGCTGGCGCAGAACCCGGCGGTGGTCAGCGAGGATGCTTCTTCCGTGATCAACATAATATTAAACGGTTCTCATGCACCGAAAACGCAAAAAGCCCCAACCGGGCTGACGATGCCGGGCTTTGCGTGGCGGCTGGATAATCAGGAAGTGGCTGATGTGGTGAACTTCATCCGCAATGGCTGGGGCAATCAGGCACCGGACGTCAGCGCTTCGCAGGTGAAGGAAATCCGTAAACTCACTGAACCAGCTCAGCCGAAAAAACCATAACTGCCAGATATCAGGCAATAAAAAAGGGTAAGTGAGCGATCACTTACCCTTTTCAATATAGGCTTCGCCGGATTTATTTTCCGATGCAGAAACTGGAGAAAATTCGGCCAAGCAGGTCGTCTGAAGTGAACTCACCCGTGATCTCACTCAGAGCGAGTTGCGACATACGCAGCTCTTCAGCCAGCAATTCACCGGCACGTGCACCGAGCAGCTGATCTTTGCCCTGAATCAGGTGCTCTGCGGCCTGCTCCAGCGCCTGTAAGTGGCGGCGACGGGCGAGGAACCCGCCTTCCATATTGTGATTAAAGCCCATAACCTGCTTCAGATGGTCGCGCAGCAGGTCAATACCGTCACCCGTACGGGCTGACAGGCGAATAAGTGAGTGACCATTCACTTCGCTCATACCAAGCGCTTCGCCCGTGATATCGGCTTTATTTCGAACCACAACGATAGGTAATGTCGCCGGTAGCCGCGCCATGAACTCTGGCCAGATTTGCGCCGGTTCTGTAGCGATGGTGGTCGTGCCGTCAACCATAAATAGCACTAAGTCAGCCTGTTCGATCTCATTCCATGCACGTTCGATACCGATACGCTCAACTTCGTCGCTGGCTTCCCTCAAGCCTGCGGTATCAATAATGTGCAGAGGCATGCCATCAAGATGAATATGTTCGCGTAATACATCACGCGTGGTCCCGGCAATATCAGTAACGATCGCCGCTTCGCGGCCCGCCAAGGCATTCAGCAGGCTGGATTTTCCGGCATTCGGACGCCCCGCGATCACCACTTTCATCCCTTCACGCAGCAGGCTGCCCTGACGCGCTTCAGCACGCACAGCATCAAGATCGCCGATAACCGTATTGAGCTGGGCTTCTATTTTGCCATCAGACAGGAAATCAATTTCCTCGTCCGGGAAGTCGATTGCGGCTTCCACAAAGATTCGCAGGTGGGTGAGAGCTTCCACCAGATGATGAATACGCTTCGAAAAGGCACCCTGTAATGAGTTAACCGCTGACCGGGCTGCCTGCTCGGAGCTGGCGTCGATCAGGTCAGCGATGGCTTCGGCCTGCGCCAAATCCAGCTTGTCATTCAGGAAGGCTCGTTCTGAGAATTCACCGGGACGCGCAATACGCACGCCGTTCAGCGAAATAATGCGTTTTAGCAGCAGGTCGAGGATCACCGGACCGCCGTGGCCCTGTAGCTCCAGCACATCTTCGCCGGTGAAGGAGTTGGGGCCAGGGAACCACAGCGCTATCCCCTGATCCAACGTTGAGCCATCCGCATCGCGAAAGGGTAAATAATCGGCGTAGCGGGGTTTTGGCAACTTACCTAAGATTTCTTGCGCAATTTCTTTCGCCGCACGGCCAGAAACGCGCAGAATGCCGACTCCGCCCCGGCCGGGAGGTGTAGCTTGGGCAACGATGGTATCTGAGGTAGTCATAGCGTTTTGTCTCTTTCTGAATATGCAAAAAGGCGGTCTCGATGACCGCCTTCGTGTCTTTATCACTGAGTTTAGTGGTCAGGACCTAAAGCCCTGACATTAACTTATGATTTTTTCTTGTCGCGGCTGTGCAGACCACGTTTTTCCAGCCCGCGATAAATCAGCTGCTGCTGGATAATGGTGACCATGTTGCTGACGATGTAGTACATCACCAGACCGGATGGGAACCACAGGAAGAACACGGTGAAGATGACCGGCATGAAGGTCATGATCTTCTGCTGCATCGGGTCGGTAACGGTTGTCGGCGACATCTTCTGAATGAAGAACATCGTGATACCCATCAGAACCGGCAGAATGTAGTACGGGTCTTGCGCTGAGAGGTCATGGATCCACAGGGCGAACGGCGCGTGGCGCAGTTCAATGGAGCCGGACAGCATGTAATACAGCGCCAGGAAGATTGGCATCTGGATAACCAGCGGCAGACAACCTCCCAACGGGTTAACTTTCTCAGCTTTATACAGCGCCATCATCTCCTGACTTTGACGCTGTTTGTCGTCACCAATACGCTCACGCATGGCGGCCAGTTTCGGCTGCAACATACGCATTTTCGCCATGGAGGTGTACTGCGCTTTGGTCAGCGGGTACATGATGCCACGAACGATAAAGGTGATAACGATAATGGAGAAGCCCCAGTTACCGATGAAGCTGTGGATAAACTTCAACAGCTTGAACAGCGGCTGAGAGATGAACCACAACCAGCCGTAGTCTACGGTCAGGTCAAGATGTGGCGCGACAGCGGCCATTTTGTCCTGAATTTCCGGGCCAACCCACAGGGTCGAAGCAACTTGCTGCTGCGCACCAGGCTGAACAACAAACGGGGTGCCTTTGAAGCCGACTGCCGAGATACCGTTGTTGGTGGTGGTGTAGAAATGGTTGGTATCGTTGGCTGGTGGGACCCATGCCGTTGCGAAGTACTGCTGCAACATAGCAACCCAGCCGCCTTGCGTGGTGACATTCAGCGCATCGCTCTTATCGAACGCATACTTCTGATATTTGTCATCGCTGGAAGAGTAAGCCGCGCCGCGGAAAGTGTGCAGGGCGAAGTTATTGCTTCCAGTGTCTTTGTGTTTTGGCAGGTCAGTCGTCTGACGCAGCTGACCGAACAGGGTCATTTCAAGCGGGGCTGACGTGGTGTTGTTGATATTGTATTCAACATTTACCGCGTAAGAGCCACGTTTGAGAACAAAGGTCTTGGTGATCACTGCGCCATTCTGAGCGGTATACGTCAGAGGAATGCGCAATTCGGCCTGGCCTTCACCTAAGGTGAAGTCATCCTGGCTCGCCTGGAACAGAGGACGTTCGCCGTTGGCTGGATTATCAGGACCATTTTTGCCCGTCAGACCGCTTTGGGCCTGATAGACGTAATTAGGAGTTGTTTCCAGAAGCTGGAAGGGTTGGTTTGAACCCAGAGTCGTTGGGTAAGCAGTCAGCAACGCCTGGTCGATATCACCACCACGAGTGTTGATGCTTAATGAAAGCACGTCAGTGTTAACCGTGATCACTTTGCCCTGTCCGCTGCCAGGAACAGCCTGGTTAGCAGCATCGCCGTTAGCAGTAGCAGTATTCGCTGTCTGTTGCGTGGTCTGATTGGCTGGTTGCGGAGCGTGGTCCGTCTGCCAGGCCTGCCAGATCATGAAAGACACGAACAGCAGAGCGATGAGAAAAAGATTGCGTTGCGAATCCATCGTTAGAGTTCTCTGTTATTGTCGGTTTTCGGCGGCACGGGGTCATCACCACCTGGGTTCAAAGGATGGCATTTTATTACGCGTTTCAATGTCAACCAACTGCCTTTTAACATGCCAAAACGACCAATTGCCTCAATACCGTATTGAGAGCAGGTTGGTCGAAAACGACAATGCGGCCCAAGCAAGGGACTGATAAAAAGTTGATAACCACGTATCAACCCGATCAGGATGCGGGAGCCTGCCGGCAATGTCGACGCCATAATTTCTCCAACGCTTCCGTCAACGCACGATTATCTAAATCGGCGACACCCTTTTTGGCAACCACCACAAAATCCATCGAAGGCAACTTATGCTGAAGTAGCCGGAAACTTTCGCGGGTTAGGCGTTTAATCCGGTTACGCTCATGAGCGCGTTTGACGTGTTTTTTGGCGACAGTAAGACCCATGCGGGGATGCCCCAGCTCGTTCAGGCGGCCGAGTATCGTAATTTGCGGCGTGCCAGCTCGTTGTGGCTGCTGGAAGACGAAAGTGAAATGACGGGGAGTTAACAAACGTAACTCCCTGGGAAAAGCTAGCTTAACCACTAAATAGGTTAGCTTTTATTACTTAGAAGCTGACAGACGGGTACGGCCTTTCGCACGACGGCGAGCCAGTACCAGACGACCATTTTTGGTTGCCATACGAGCACGGAAACCGTGGCTACGGTTGCGCTTCAATACGGACGGTTGGAAAGTGCGTTTCATAGCGATTTCTACCTAAACTTAAATTATTACTGATCAGTAAACGCGTTGGCTTTCGGCGAAAAAACGACCGATGCCTTTATCGCAACATATAAAGAAGCGGGATTGTAATAACTGTACAGTCCGGAGTCAATTTACATTGCCAGAAAGTGGCCATATGTATTTACCAGGGATGCCATAATGGCCCGTGGTTACCGCTTAATCCCATCAGGCTGACCATCAGGAACACAGGCATCACACGTAGGGCTGAGGATTATACGGAATCCGGTATAAAGCGCAAGGATCCGCGCTTGATCCTTACACTTTCATCCTCCGATCCTATGATCATTCCCATAACAAATAGACGAGTGCTCTGCTTACAAATGCATCAGCGGAATCTTATTTTTTCGCCACAGTGATCGTAACATCGCCTAATTTTTTAAGGATCGGCTAAGCTTACCCACTTGGCGACCGCAGCCTGTGGATAAAAAGGATCTAATCTGTCAGGAAGGGGAGGATCTCTGTGCCGGATTGCGTTATGATCCGCCATTCCGATTCGCGATCCCTCCCGGTTCGCCTTCGACAAATCCGCAGAAAGCGGTTCGCACGTTGCTTCACATCGCTGACAGGGTGGTGAGTAGACTTTTCCCCCGCTACGCCGGGCGGAGCGTGTGCCAAAAATCATGATTTAAAAAATATCCTGATCCTTTTCTTTTTTTGATCTTGTTCGAGTGGAGTCCGCCGTGTCACTTTCGCTTTGGCAGCAATGTCTTGCCCGTTTGCAGGATGAGTTACCTGCCACAGAATTCAGTATGTGGATACGCCCCTTGCAGGCGGAACTCAGTGACAATACTTTGGCGCTTTACGCACCGAATCGTTTTGTTCTGGATTGGGTGAGAGATAAATACTTAAACAACATCAACGGATTGCTCAACGATTTCTGTGGAGCGGATGTGCCATTGCTGCGTTTTGAAGTGGGCAGTAAGCCGCTTATCCAGCGTGTTAACCAGCCCGTTACCACCACCAACGTCAGCTCACCGGCCGCCCATCAACCGGTGCCGCGCCTTGCACCTTCGCGTCCCAGCTGGGACAGCTCTGCGGCGCAACCTGAACTTTCTTATCGTTCCAACGTCAACCCAAAGCATACTTTCGATAACTTCGTTGAAGGTAAATCGAACCAGCTGGCCCGCGCAGCGGCACGCCAGGTGGCTGATAATCCGGGCGGCGCTTACAACCCTTTATTCCTTTATGGTGGTACCGGTCTCGGTAAAACTCACTTATTGCACGCCGTCGGTAACGGCATTATGGCGCGTAAAGCCAATGCAAAAGTGGTGTACATGCACTCCGAGCGTTTTGTTCAGGACATGGTTAAGGCCCTACAAAATAACGCCATTGAAGAGTTTAAACGCTACTACCGCTCGGTCGATGCCCTGCTTATTGATGACATCCAATTCTTTGCCAATAAAGAGCGTTCCCAGGAAGAGTTTTTCCACACCTTTAATGCTCTGCTGGAAGGTAATCAGCAAATCATCCTGACATCCGATCGTTACCCGAAAGAGATCAACGGCGTTGAAGATCGCCTGAAATCCCGCTTCGGTTGGGGTTTGACTGTGGCGATCGAACCGCCTGAGCTCGAAACCCGCGTAGCGATCCTGATGAAGAAAGCGGACGAGAACAATATTCGTCTGCCGGGTGAAGTGGCGTTCTTTATTGCTAAACGTCTGCGTTCTAACGTCCGTGAACTTGAGGGCGCGCTGAACCGGGTTATCGCCAATGCCAACTTTACTGGCCGGGCGATCACCATCGACTTCGTTCGCGAAGCGCTGCGCGATTTACTCGCGCTGCAAGAGAAGTTGGTCACCATTGATAATATTCAGAAAACGGTGGCCGAGTATTATAAGATCAAGATCGCAGACTTGCTTTCCAAACGGCGTTCCCGTTCGGTAGCCCGCCCTCGCCAGATGGCAATGGCGCTGGCTAAAGAGCTCACCAACCACAGCCTGCCAGAAATCGGCGATGCGTTCGGTGGTCGCGATCATACAACGGTGTTGCACGCCTGCCGAAAAATTGAGCAGTTACGTGAAGAAAGTCACGACATCAAAGAAGATTTCTCCAACTTAATCAGAACATTATCCTCCTAGCGCTATGAAATTTATTGTTGAACGTGAGCATTTGCTAAAACCGCTGCAACAGGTCAGTAGCCCGCTGGGTGGACGACCAACGCTGCCTATTCTCGGTAACCTCTTATTGCAGGTCACTGAAGGCTCGCTGTTGCTGACCGGGACCGATCTGGAAATGGAGATGGTGGCGAAAGTGGCCCTGTCCCAACCCCATGACGCGGGCGCGACCACTGTACCGGCGCGTAAATTCTTTGATATCTGCCGCGGTTTGCCAGACGGTGCGGAGATTTCTGTGGCGCTGGACGGCGACCGTATGCTGGTGAAATCAGGCCGCAGCCGTTTCTCGCTGTCGACCTTACCGGCGACCGATTTCCCCAACCTCGACGACTGGCAAAGTGAAGTTGAATTCACCCTGCCACAGGCGACGCTAAAACGTCTGATTGAAGCCACGCAGTTCTCCATGGCGCATCAAGACGTGCGTTACTATTTAAATGGCATGCTGTTCGAAACCGAAGGGGAAGAGCTGCGTACCGTGGCCACCGACGGCCACCGCCTGGCGGTTTGTTCTATGCCTATCGGTCAGTCCCTGCCGTCTCATTCGGTGATCGTGCCGCGTAAAGGCGTGATGGAGCTGGTGCGTTTGCTCGACGGCGGCGAAGCGTTGTTGCAGCTGCAAATCGGCAGCAACAATATTCGTGCTCACGTTGGCGACTTCATCTTCACATCGAAGCTGGTTGATGGCCGTTTCCCGGATTATCGCCGCGTATTGCCGAAGAATCCTGATAAAACCCTGCAAGCCGGTTGCGACCTGCTTAAACAGGCGTTTGCCCGTGCCGCGATCCTCTCTAACGAGAAGTTCCGCGGCGTTCGTTTGTATGTCAGCCATAACCAGCTGAAAATTACGGCGAATAACCCGGAACAGGAAGAAGCCGAAGAGATTCTGGACGTTGGCTATGATGGCGCCGAAATGGAAATTGGCTTTAACGTCAGCTATGTACTGGATGTGCTCAATGCGCTCAAGTGCGAAGACGTTAATCTGCTGCTGACCGACTCGGTTTCCAGCGTGCAGATTGAAGACGCGTCAAGCCACGCCGCGGCCTACGTCGTTATGCCGATGCGTCTGTGATTTGAATTAATGGCTCTCACGCGATTACTAATAAAAGATTTCCGCAATATCGAGGCGGCGGATGTAGACCCGTCGCCCGGTTTCAATTTTCTGGTCGGTCCCAATGGCAGCGGTAAAACCAGCGTGCTGGAAGCGGTTTATACGCTCGGGCACGGTCGTGCTTTTCGCAGCCTGCAGGCCGGACGCGTTATCCGCCACGATCAGGCAGAATTTATTCTGCATGGCCGCATTGATGATGGCGGCGAACGTGAAATCTCGGTCGGCTTAAGTAAAAGCCGGCAGGGAGACAGCAAAGTACGCATTGACGGCAGCGACGGACATAAAGTCTCGGAGCTGGCGCAACTGTTGCCAATGCAACTGATTACGCCCGAAGGCTTCACCCTGCTTAACGGTGGACCGAAGTACCGGCGGGCGTTTCTTGACTGGGGTTGTTTCCACCACGACCCCGGTTTTTTTATCGCCTGGAGCAACCTGAGACGGTTACTCAAGCAGCGCAACGCCGCGCTGCGTCAGGTGAGTCGCTATGCGCAAATTCGTGCCTGGGATCAGGAATTAATCCCGTTAGCGGAGCGCATCAGCGAATGGCGGGCGGCTTACAGCGACGCAATCGCGGCTGATATCAGCGCGACCTGTGCGCAGTTCCTGCCGGAATTCGCCCTCAGCTTCTCTTTCCAGCGTGGATGGGATAAAGAGACTGAATACGGCGAGTTGCTGGAGCGTAATTTCGAACGCGACAGAGCCTTAACCTATACCGCATCGGGTCCGCATAAAGCCGATTTTCGCATCCGTGCCGATGGCACGCCGGTGGAAGATTTGCTGTCACGCGGGCAGCTGAAATTATTGATGTGCGCGCTTCGGTTAGCGCAGGGTGAGTTCCTCACCCGACAGAGCGGGCGGCGTTGCCTGTATCTTCTTGACGATTTTGCCTCCGAGCTGGACGCCGACCGACGTCGGTTGTTAGCAGACCGCCTAAAAGCCACCCAGGCTCAGGTATTTGTCAGTGCCATTGGCGCTGAACAAGTAACCGACATGATGGGTGAAAAGGGCAAGATGTTCCGCGTGGAACAGGGTAAAATAGCCGTTCTATCACAGGACTAAAAATGAGCGAGAAACGTTGATGTCGAATTCTTATGACTCCTCAAGTATCAAGGTATTAAAAGGGCTGGACGCGGTGCGTAAGCGCCCCGGCATGTATATCGGCGATACCGATGACGGCACTGGTCTGCACCACATGGTATTCGAGGTTGTGGACAACGCTATCGACGAAGCCTTGGCTGGCCACTGTAAAGAGATTCAAGTCACGATCCACGCAGATAACTCCGTCTCCGTTCAGGATGATGGCCGTGGTATTCCAACTGGCATCCATGAAGAAGAGGGCGTTTCCGCCGCTCAGGTCATCATGACCGTTCTGCATGCCGGTGGTAAATTTGATGATAACTCGTACAAAGTGTCTGGCGGTCTTCATGGCGTGGGTGTTTCCGTCGTTAACGCCCTGTCGGAAAAACTTGAGCTGGTTATCCGCCGCGAAGGCAAAGTGCATGAGCAAACTTATGTGCACGGCGAACCACAAAACCCGCTGAAAGTGGTTGGCGAAACCGAAGCCACCGGTACCACCGTGCGCTTCTGGCCAAGCTACGCTACGTTTACCAACAACGTAGAGTTTGAGTACGATATTCTGGCTAAACGCCTGCGTGAACTGTCATTCCTGAACTCTGGTGTGGCGATCCGTCTGCTGGACAAGCGTGACGGCAAGAACGATCACTTCCACTACGAAGGTGGTATCAAAGCCTTCGTGGAATACCTGAACAAAAATAAAACCCCGATCCACCCGACCGTGTTTTATTTCTCCACCGTGAAAGACGATATCGGTGTGGAAGTGGCGCTGCAGTGGAATGATGGTTTCCAGGAAAACATTTACTGCTTTACCAACAATATCCCTCAGCGCGACGGCGGCACCCATCTGGTCGGTTTCCGTTCTGCGATGACCCGTACGCTCAACGCGTATATGGATAAAGAAGGCTACAGCAAAAAATCCAAAATCAGTGCCACCGGTGATGATGCCCGTGAAGGCCTGATCGCGGTTGTTTCGGTAAAAGTGCCTGATCCTAAGTTCTCTTCTCAGACTAAAGACAAACTGGTTTCTTCCGAAGTGAAGACCGCCGTTGAGTCACTGATGAACGAGAAGCTGGTTGATTATCTGATGGAAAACCCGGGCGATGCGAAAATCGTGGTCGGGAAAATCATTGATGCAGCACGCGCACGTGAAGCGGCGCGTAAAGCCCGTGAAATGACCCGTCGTAAAGGCGCGCTGGACCTGGCAGGTTTGCCGGGCAAACTGGCTGACTGTCAGGAACGTGACCCGGCCCATTCCGAACTGTACTTAGTGGAAGGGGACTCCGCGGGCGGCTCAGCAAAACAGGGCCGTAACCGTAAGAACCAGGCGATTTTGCCGCTCAAAGGTAAAATCCTCAACGTTGAGAAAGCGCGCTTCGACAAAATGCTCTCTTCTCAGGAAGTGGCGACGCTTATCACTGCACTCGGTTGTGGCATCGGCCGTGACGAGTACAACCCGGACAAACTGCGCTATCACAGCATCATCATCATGACCGATGCCGATGTCGATGGTTCTCACATCCGTACTTTGCTGCTGACCTTCTTCTTCCGTCAGATGCCTGAAATTATCGAGCGTGGCCACGTGTATATTGCCCAGCCGCCGCTGTATAAAGTCAAAAAAGGCAAGCAAGAACAGTATATTAAAGACGATGAAGCGATGGATCAGTACCAAATCACCATCGCAATGGACGGCGCTACGCTGCACACCAATGCCCACGCTCCGGCGCTGGCGGGTGAAGCACTGGAAAAACTGGTTGCCGAGCATTACAGCGTACAGAAAATGATTGGCCGCATGGAGCGCCGCTTCCCGCGTGCCCTGTTGAACCGTCTGGTTTACCAGCCAACGCTGAACCAAGCCGATCTCACCGATCAGGCGAAAGTTCAAGACTGGATGGAATCCCTGGTGGCGATGCTGAACGAAAAAGAGCTGCACGGCAGCAGCTACAGTGCGATTGTGCGTGAAAACCGCGAACGCCAGCTGTTCGAACCCGTTCTGCGCATCCGTACCCACGGTGTGGATACAGATTACGATCTCGATTTCGACTTCGTTCACGGTGGCGAATACCGCAAGCTGTGTACCTTGGGTGAAAAACTGCGCGGCCTGATCGAAGAAGATGCCTTCATCGAACGTGGCGAACGTCGTCAGCCAATCACCAGCTTCGAACAGGCGCTGGAATGGCTGGTGAAAGAGTCCCGTCGTGGTCTTTCCGTGCAACGTTACAAAGGTTTGGGCGAGATGAACCCGGATCAGCTGTGGGAAACCACCATGGATCCGGAACAACGCCGCATGCTGCGGGTGACTATCAAAGATGCTATCGCAGCTGATCAGCTGTTCACCACCCTGATGGGTGATGCGGTTGAGCCACGTCGCGCCTTTATCGAAGATAACGCCCTGAAAGCTGCCAATATCGATATCTAATCCCCGACAGCCTTTAGGCTGTCCCGGTGATAGAACAAAATCCGAAGTGAGAAATCGCTTCGGATTTTTTTTATCCGCGATCCGCTGCGAATCAGGCTGGCTTGCCGTAGTCACTCGCGTTAGCATCAGGGGAGATTATTTAACCTCTGAGGACGCTATGGCTATTGAATTAATTGCAATTGATATGGATGGCACGTTGCTTAATCCGCAGCATGAGGTCACTCCCGCCGTGAAACAGGCATTGGCCGCCGCCCGTGAAAAAGGTGTGCAAATCGTTCTGGCGACCGGGCGTCCTTACGTCGGTGTCGAACGTTACCTGGCTGAACTGGATTTGCAGCAGGAAGGTTGTTACTGCATTACGAATAACGGTGCTTTGGTGCATAACGCGCAGGATGGTAGCGTGATAGCCGAAGTATCGTTGACTATCGACGATTATCACTACCTTGAACAACTTGCACGTCAGTTAGGTGTTCACTTCCACGCGCTGACTCGCAGCCAGTTATTTACGGCTAACCGTGATATCAGTTATTACAGCGTGCATGAATCTTTTGTCGCGGGCATTCCGCTGCATTT
This sequence comes from Enterobacterales bacterium, assembly GCA_003864575.1. Classification (GTDB taxonomy): domain Bacteria; phylum Pseudomonadota; class Gammaproteobacteria; order Enterobacterales; family Enterobacteriaceae; genus Ewingella. Next base: position 2,149 of record BHES01000026.1, on the reverse strand, counting down.
CTGCCCGGCAGATGAGATGGACCCAACGCTGACTTTCCCGAAAGTGATGATGATTGATAACCCGGAGATTCTGGATCCTGCCATCGCGCAGCTTCCGGCTGAAGCCAAGGCGCGCTACACCATCATGAAAAGCTCACCTTACTTCCTCGAGATCCTCGACAAGCGTGTCAATAAAGGCGAAGGCGTTAAAACGCTGGCGACTAAACTGGGTATTCCACGTGAAAATGTCATGACTTTGGGTGATCAGGAAAACGACATTGCCATGCTGGAGTATGCCGGTATTGGTGTTGCGATGGGCAACGCGTTGGACAGTGTAAAAGCTGTTAGTCAATTCGTGACCAAAACCAATATGGAAGACGGTGTGGCCTTCGCGGTGAATAAATTTGTGTTAAACCCGTAGTTTCCTGCCAGCAGATGCAGTCTGTTTTCTGGTAACGGAAAATGGGCTGTATCCTGATATTATCTCCAGCCTTACCTCTTCATGTTTTTTCTTTATTTTTTATAAAGTTAAATCTTATTACTCCTCTTTTTCTTTCCCCATCTTAGCTTTCATCTCCTTTTCATAATATTGAATTGTCTGTTTTGTGATCCAGATTGTAGTACAAAAACAACTAATGGTACTACTATGCACCAACAGTTAACCAGGACTATGGCGAGATTGTGCAGCAATTCGAAGATCAAAATGAGTGTGAGCGGTAAAGTAGGTTTTTACTCTTTCACCCTGGAGCTTTTATGAACTCGCTCGAATTAAGTAAAACCGACCGACTGGTCATCGAATTGGGCAAGCAAATCGTTGGTGGGATATATATCCCTGGCGCAGCTTTACCTTCAGAAGTGGAGCTTTGTGAGCAATTCGATACTTCCCGCAACATCATCCGTGAAGTGCTTCGCTCGCTGACAGCAAAACGGTTAGTCGAAATAAAAAGATACCGGGGGGCCTTCGTCTGCCCGCGTAATCACTGGAATTACCTCGATACCGAAGTGCTGCAATGGGTACTTGCCAGCGACTACGACCCACGGCTTATCGCCGCGATGAGTGAGGTACGTAACCTGGTTGAACCGACGATTGCGCGCTGGGCAGCGGAACGCGCGACATCAGGTGAACTGGCGGTGATCGAAGAGGCGCTCAACAGCATGATCGCCAACCATCAGGACCGGGATGCGTTTAATGAGGCGGATATCTGTTTTCACGAGGCCGTGCTGGCGGCAGTCCATAACCCGGTTTTACAGCAGCTCAGTATCGCTATCAGTTCGTTGCAGCGGGCCGTATTTGAAAGAACCTATATGCCGGATGACGGCAACATGCCGCTGACGCTGCGCGAGCATCAGGAACTGTTCAACGCGATCCGCCATCAGGACGCCAACGCCGCGGAGCAGGCAGCAATGAAAATGATCGCCTCTTCGACGAAACGACTTAAGGACATTACATGACAGCAAGCTATATCGCGCTCGACTGGGGTTCAACCAACCTGCGCGCTTTCCTCTACCAGCAGGGAGAATGCACCGCGCAGATCCGCTCCGAGCGTGGGGTAACCCGGCTGGAAGGCACCACGCCTCAGCACGTCTTCAACGACATAATGGCGCCTTGGCAGTCATTAAATCTGCCGGTGATCATGGCGGGCATGGTGGGAAGTAATGCGGGCTGGGTCGACGTTCCTTATCTCGCCGCCCCCGTTTCTCTCGACACTCTTGGCGAACACCTTTTTGCCGTTGAAGCCGCTATGCCGGTAAAAGCCTGGATCGTGCCGGGAATTTGCATCAATCGTGACGACAACTGCAATGTTATGCGTGGCGAAGAAACTCAGTTAGCCGGTGCATTGACTGTCTCCCCCGCGCCTCTTTATCTGATGCCGGGCACTCACAGTAAATGGGTACAGGCTGAAGACGGGGTGATCCGTGATTTCCGCACGGCCATGACCGGTGAACTGCACCATTTGCTGATGAATCATTCACTTATCGGTAAAGGATTACCTGAACAGCAACCGGCCTCTGACGTATTCCGGCAGGCGCTTGAAATAGGTTATATACACAGTTAACTTGAAGATGCATTTTCCAGCATCTGAAAGTTGTCATTAATTCGACATGATAATGCCCCAGCAAGACCCGGTAATATTTCACTAAAAAATCGTCGTATTTCCTCTCGAAACTC
>BHES01000025.1 GCA_003864575.1 Enterobacterales bacterium | reverse complement strand
GTTCCGGGAGGAGATAAGACGATTTTTTAGTGAAATATTACCGGGACTTTCTGGTGCGTTGCCACGCCGAATTAATGACAACTTCCAGATGCTGAAAAATGCATCTTCAAGTTAACTGTGTATAGATATTGTCTTGTCTGAACAGGGACAGTTATAGTAACCGACGAATTTTCGTAATTGTTACCTGAGGTAATATGCTTCAGGTCTTGGAGAAATGGATGAAATCACTGTTTAAAGTAACACTGTTAGCGACCACGATGGCACTGGCTCTGAATGCTACGCAGGTTATGGCAGCCGACGCAGCGAAAGCCGCTGAGACACCAGCCGCAGCACCAGCCGCTACCGCCGCGCCGGCAGCGACTGATACCACCAAGTTTAAAAGTGATGATGAGCAGGCTGCTTACGCGCTGGGTGCTTCACTTGGCCGCTACATGGACAATTCTCTGAAAGAACAAGAGAAACTGGGTATCAAACTGGATAAAGACCAGTTGATCTCTGGTGTTCAGGACGCGTTTGCTAATAAGAGCAAACTGTCAGATCAGGAAATCGAAAAAACTCTGCAAACCTTCGAAGGCCGTGTAAAAGCTTCTGCTCAAGCTAAGATGGAGCAAGACGCTAAAGCTAACGCTGACAAAGGCGACAAATTCCGTGCAGATTTCGCCAAAACTAAAGGCGTGAAGAAAACAGAATCAGGTCTGCTATATCAGATTGAGAAACCAGGTACCGGTGAAGCGCCTAAAGACAGCGACACTGTCGTGGTTAACTACAAAGGCACCCTGACTGACGGTACTGAGTTCGATAACTCTTATACCCGCGGTGAGCCACTGTCTTTCCGTCTTGACGGTGTTATCCCTGGCTGGACCGAAGGCCTGAAACACGTTAAGAAAGGCGGCAAAATCAAGCTGGTCATTCCACCAGAACTGGCTTACGGCAAAACCGGCGTTCCGAGGATCCCAGCTAACTCAACTCTGGTCTTTGACGTAGAGTTGCTGGATGTGAAAGCCGCACCAAAAGCAGATCCAAAGGCGGCTGAACAGCCTGCTGATGACGCAGCCGCAGCTGCAGCGCCTAAAGCAAAATAAATTTTTGCCCGGTGTGATAAAAACCGTCGCTTAATGCGGCGGTTTTTTTTGCCTAATGAATTAATCGCACACAGACCCTCATTTTACTGCGGTTACTCTATGATGATTACTTGACGCATTTGTCCGTCGGGCATAACGTCACTATTCCACGTGACCCAGGGGCGTCTAACCGTACGTTTGTTACTGTTACGGACCCGGGATATTGATTGATACGTATTGCTGCTGTCAGGCCAATGCGAAGTAGAGGGTGGTAGCTTCGATGTCTAATTCGCTTATATCTGGCGAAACCGGCGAACTGGATTTGCTGGACCAACGTCCTTTCAATCAGACCGACCACGAAATACTCACTTCCTATGAGGCTGTGGTAGATGGTCTGGCCATGTTGATTGGTGAACATTGTGAAATTGTTCTGCATTCATTAGAAGATCTGAAATGCTCGGCAATTCGGATCGCTAATGGTGAACATACCGGACGGAAAATCGGTTCGCCGATCACCGATCTGGCGCTGCGCATGCTGCACGATATGACCGGCGCGGACAGTAATGTTTCCAGAGCCTATTTTACCCGCGCAAAAAGCGGCGTTTTGATGAAGTCTGTCACTATTGCTATTCGCAATCGTGAACAGCGTGTCATCGGGCTGCTGTGCATCAACATGAATCTTGATGTGCCTTTCTCGCAAATTATTCAAACCTTTATGCCCCCTGAAACACAGGAAGTGGCACCGTCGGTTAACTTCGCTTCCTCGGTAGACGACCTGGTTGCACAGACGCTGGAGTTCACCATCGAAGAGGTGAATGCTGACCGCAATGTGTCAAACAACGCCAAGAACCGTCAGGTTGTGCTGAATCTTTATGAGAAAGGTATTTTTGATATTAAAGACGCCATTAATCAGGTTGCTGACCGGCTGAATATTTCAAAACACACTGTTTATCTCTATATCCGCCAGTTCAAGAGCGGAGATCTGGTGGGGAACGAGCGTTGAAGCTGCGTTATTGCCTGCTGGTCACCGGCCCTGCATACGGTACGCAACAAGCCAGTGCCGCCTATCAGTTCGCTCTGGCGCTGATCGCCTGTGGGCATCAGCTTGAGAGCATATTTTTCTACTGTGACGGTGTGCTTAATGGCAATCAGCTGTCGGCACCCGCCTCGGATGAGTTTGACCTTGTCCGCGCGTGGCACCGTTTGGCAGCCGACAACGAGATTGCGCTGAATATTTGCGTGGCAGCGGCGTTGCGCCGTGGTGTTATCGATGACGCTGAAGCGCGTAATCAGGGAACAGAATTCGCTAATCTTCAGTCAGGATTTACCCTCACGGGGCTCGGCAGTTTGGCTGAGGCGTCGCTGACCTGTGATCGGCTGGTGCAGTTTTAAATGCAAGGTGTGAACCCAATATGAAGAAAGTCGCTTTTGTTTTTACGCATGGGCCACACGGGACGTCATCAGGGCGGGAAGGGCTGGATGCACTGCTGGCAACTTCCGCGTTAACCGAGGACATCGGCGTATTCTTCCTGGCAGATGGTGTATTTCAGCTGTTAGCCAATCAGCAGCCAGATAAAATTTTAGCGCGTAATTACATCGCAACGTATGGTGTTTTGTCTCTGTATGACATCGATCAGTGCTTTGCCTGTGCTACATCATTAAAAGCCCGCGGACTGGCAGATGAGCGCCACTGGGTATTGGATGCTGAAGTACTGGCGGAAAATGAACTACGTATAAAATTGTCTGAATATGATGTCGTCATGACCTTTTAATGCAGGAATACTCATGCTTTTTACCCTGGCTAATTCACCGCAATCTTGTGATTTAACGGCACTTCTTCGTCTTGTTGGTCCACGGGATGCACTTTTACTGATGCAAGATGGCGTGCTGGCGGCAGTAAGAAACAGTGAGGCTGGTGAGCGTTTGGGCGCGCTGGGATTGCCAGTTTATGTACTGAGTGAAGATCTGGCTGCCCGTGGATTGATTGGTCAAATTTTACACAGCGCGACCTTGATCGACTATACTGGTTTCGTTGCGCTGACCGAGAAACATCCTCAACATATGGCATGGCGATAAACGCTAATACTGTATATTTCTTGACACCCTCGTAGGTCAGCCCTAAAATTCTGCGTCCCCATATTAGCTCATGCTGATTGAGGGGCGATTTATCACGCGTTTACAAAGTAGTTTATGAAACAAAATCCAGGAGCTTTTTAATGGCAACAATTAATCAGCTGGTACGCAAACCACGCTCTACGAAGGTTGCTAAAAGCAACGTTCCAGCGCTGGAAGCCTGCCCGCAGAAACGTGGCGTATGTACTCGTGTATATACCACCACTCCTAAAAAACCGAACTCCGCATTACGTAAAGTTTGTCGCGTTCGTTTGACTAACGGTTTTGAAGTTACCTCCTACATCGGCGGTGAAGGTCATAACCTGCAGGAACACTCCGTGATCCTGATCCGTGGCGGTCGCGTAAAAGACTTGCCAGGTGTGCGTTATCACACCGTCCGCGGCGCACTGGACTGTTCAGGCGTTAAAGACCGTAAGCAATCTCGTTCTAAATACGGCGTTAAAAAGCCGAAGTCTTAATGGTTCTCCGTTAAGTAAGGCCAAACATTTTCACATTACTGTCAAAATAAACTCTTAGAGTTTTGGACAATCCTGAATTAACAACGGAGTATTTCCATGCCACGTCGTCGCGTCATTGGTCAACGTAAAATTCTGCCAGATCCTAAGTTCGGATCCGAACTGCTGGCTAAATTCGTAAACATTCTGATGGTAGATGGTAAAAAATCTACTGCAGAAGCAATCGTCTACACTGCTCTTGAGACCCTGGCTCAACGTAGCGGTAAAGGCAGCCTGGAAGCTTTCGAAGTCGCTCTGGACAACGTTCGTCCGACTGTCGAAGTTAAGTCCCGCCGTGTAGGTGGTTCAACTTACCAGGTTCCAGTTGAAGTACGTCCGGTTCGTCGTAATGCGTTAGCAATGCGTTGGATCGTTGAAGCTGCTCGTAAACGCGGTGATAAATCCATGGCTCTTCGCCTGGCGAACGAACTTTCTGATGCAGCAGAGAACAAAGGTACTGCTGTTAAGAAACGTGAAGACGTTCACCGTATGGCTGAAGCCAACAAGGCGTTCGCCCACTACCGCTGGTAATCACTACGCAGTAGTTATGCTAACCAAGCGGGCGCTTCAAGAAGCCAACCCGCTTGGCTTAACTGAACTTGAACGTCCTAGTAATAGAGGAATCAAATGGCTCGTAAAACACCCATTGAGCGCTATCGCAACATCGGTATCAGCGCGCACATCGACGCCGGTAAAACGACGACGACCGAACGTGTTTTGTTCTACACCGGTGTAAACCATAAAATCGGTGAAGTTCATGACGGCGCAGCAACCATGGACTGGATGGAGCAGGAGCAGGAGCGTGGTATTACCATCACGTCCGCTGCAACTACCTGTTTCTGGTCTGGTATGGCTAAGCAGTTCGAACCACACCACATCAACATCATTGACACCCCAGGACACGTTGACTTCACCATCGAAGTTGAACGTTCCATGCGTGTTCTTGATGGCGCGGTAATGGTTTACTGTGCAGTTGGCGGTGTTCAGCCACAGTCTGAGACCGTATGGCGTCAGGCAAACAAATATAAAGTTCCACGCATCGCGTTCGTTAACAAAATGGACCGTATGGGTGCTAACTTCCTGAAAGTTGTTGATCAGATTCAAAAACGTCTGGGTGCAAATCCTGTTCCTCTGCAGCTGGCTATCGGCGCTGAAGAGAAATTTACCGGTGTTGTTGACCTGGTGAAGATGAAAGCGATCAACTGGAACGAAGCCGATCAGGGTGTGACCTTCGAATACGAAGAGATCCCAGCTGATATGCAAGAACTGGCTGAAGAATGGCGTCAGAAACTGGTTGAGGCCGCTGCTGAAGGCTCTGATGAGCTGATGGAGAAATTCTTTGGTGGCGAAGAGCTGACTGAAGAAGAGATCAAAACCTCACTTCGCGCGCGCGTATTGCGTAACGAAGTTATCCTGGTTACCTGTGGTTCTGCGTTTAAAAACAAAGGCGTACAGGCAATGCTGGATGCGGTTGTTGAGTATCTGCCAGCACCAACTGACGTTGAAGCTATCAACGGTTTGTTGGATGACGGTAAAGACACTCCAGCAGTTCGCCATTCTGACGATGCTGAGCCGTTCTCTGCTCTGGCGTTCAAAATCGCTACTGACCCATTCGTGGGTAACTTGACGTTCTTCCGTGTTTATTCCGGTCTCGTCAACTCAGGTGACACTGTATTTAACCCAGTGAAATCTCAGCGTGAACGTCTTGGTCGTATCGTTCAGATGCACGCTAACAAGCGTGAAGAGATCAAAGAAGTTCGTGCAGGCGATATCGCTGCAGCGATCGGTCTGAAAGACGTGACTACTGGTGATACCCTGTGTGATCCGGATAATGTGATCATTCTTGAGCGCATGGAATTCCCAGAGCCGGTAATCTCCGTTGCGGTAGAACCAAAAACCAAAGCTGACCAGGAAAAAATGGGTCTGGCTCTGGGTCGTTTGGCAAAAGAAGATCCATCATTCCGCGTATGGACTGATGAAGAATCTGGTCAGACAATCATCGCAGGTATGGGTGAGCTTCACCTGGATATCTTGGTTGACCGTATGCGTCGTGAATTTAACGTTGAAGCGAACGTCGGTAAGCCGCAGGTTGCTTACCGTGAAGCGATTCGCTCCAAAGTTACTGACATTGAAGGTAAACACGCCAAGCAGTCTGGTGGTCGTGGTCAGTATGGTCACGTTGTAATCGATATGTACCCGTTAGAACCTGGTACAAATCCGAAAGGTTACGAGTTTGTCAACGAAATCAAAGGTGGTGTGATTCCTGGTGAATTCATCTCTGCGATTGATAAAGGCATCCAGGAACAGCTGAAGTCTGGTCCACTGGCAGGTTACCCAGTAGTAGATCTCGGTGTGCGTCTGCACTTCGGTTCTTACCACGACGTTGACTCCTCTGAGTTGGCGTTTAAACTGGCTGCTTCTATCGCCTTCAAAGATGGCTTTAAGAAAGCGAAACCTGTTCTGCTTGAGCCGATCATGAAGGTTGAAGTAGAAACGCCGGAAGAGAATACTGGTGACGTAATCGGTGACCTTAGCCGTCGCCGTGGCCAGCTGAAAGGTCAGGAATCTAACGCTACTGGCGTTCAAATTCACGCTGAAGTTCCGCTGTCTGAAATGTTCGGATACGCAACTCAACTGCGTTCTCTGACCAAAGGCCGTGCATCTTACACCATGGAATTCCTGAAGTACGATGATGCGCCGAATAACGTGGCCCTGGCCGTTATTGAAGCTCGTGGCAAATAAGCCACTGGTTTAACACAATGATCCCGTGCTCTCTCTTTGAAGGGAGAGCACAAGAGTAAGGAATATAGCCGTGTCTAAAGAAAAGTTTGAACGTAAAAAACCGCACGTTAACGTTGGTACTATCGGCCACGTTGACCATGGTAAAACTACCCTGACTGCTGCAATCACCACCGTTCTGGCTAAAACCTACGGCGGTTCTGCTCGTGCATTCGACCAGATCGATAACGCACCAGAAGAAAAGGCTCGTGGTATCACCATCAACACTTCACACGTTGAATATGACACCCCAAGCCGTCACTACGCGCACGTTGACTGCCCAGGCCACGCCGACTATGTGAAAAACATGATCACCGGTGCTGCTCAGATGGATGGCGCTATCCTGGTTGTTGCTGCGACTGATGGCCCTATGCCACAGACCCGTGAGCACATCCTGTTGGGTCGCCAGGTTGGCGTTCCATACATGATCGTATTCATGAACAAATGCGACATGGTAGATGACGAAGAGCTGCTGGAACTGGTAGAGATGGAAGTTCGTGAACTTCTTTCTGCTTACGATTTCCCTGGCGACGATATCCCTGTTGTTCGTGGTTCAGCGCTGAAAGCACTGGAAGGCGAAGCAGAGTGGGAAGCTAAAATCATCGAACTGGCTGGTTTCCTGGATAGCTACATCCCAGAACCTGAACGTGCTATTGACCGTCCGTTCCTGCTGCCAATCGAAGACGTATTCTCCATCTCCGGCCGTGGTACTGTTGTAACGGGTCGTGTAGAGCGCGGTATCGTTAAAGTTGGCGAAGAAGTAGAAATCGTCGGTATCAAAGATACCGTTAAGTCTACTTGTACTGGCGTTGAAATGTTCCGTAAGCTGCTTGACGAAGGTCGTGCGGGTGAGAACTGCGGTATCTTGCTGCGTGGTGTTAAGCGTGAAGATATCCAACGTGGTCAGGTTCTGGCTAAACCAGGTTCAATCAAACCGCACACCAAATTTGACTCAGAAGTTTATATTCTGAGCAAAGATGAAGGCGGTCGTCATACTCCGTTCTTCAAAGGCTACCGTCCACAGTTCTACTTCCGTACAACTGACGTGACAGGTACCATCGAACTGCCAGAAGGCGTAGAGATGGTAATGCCAGGCGACAACGTAAACATGGTTGTTACCTTGATCCATCCAATCGCGATGGATGACGGTTTGCGTTTCGCAATCCGTGAAGGCGGCCGTACCGTAGGTGCAGGTGTTGTTGCTAAAGTTATCGCTTAATCGCTGATACTTTTTTGTCACTTTACGTTGACGCAATACACACTAAAAGGGCATCATTCGATGCCCTTTTCTACGCTGTGGCGCCAGAACCTATCTCATCAGCGATTTATACGTCATAATCATTGGTGAGATAGGCTCTGAGATATAGCGTAAAACACCGAATTGCGCTCACTGTAGAGCTTCGATCGGTTTGGTTTGCCTCGCAATGCGAGGCAAAGTTGTTTGTTCTGAATCATTGTGACGGGTTGGTTTATGAGTGCGAATACCGAGGCTCAAGGGAGCGGGCGCGGCCTGGAAGCGGTAAAGTGGGTAGTGGTTGCCGTTTTGTTGGTCGTAGCTATTGTCGGTAACTATTATTACCGTGCATACAGCCTGCCGTTACGTGCGCTGGCAGTGGTTGTTGTTATTGCTATCGCAGGTGCGGTGGCATTATTGACAACTAAAGGCAAAGCGACAGTAGCATTTGCGCGCGAAGCGCGTACTGAAGTACGTAAAGTAATTTGGCCTACACGCCAGGAAACATTGCATACCACACTGATCGTTGCTGCGGTAACTGCCGTCATGTCACTGATTCTGTGGGGGCTGGATGGTATTCTGGTCCGCTTGGTATCTTTTATTACTGGCTTGAGGTTCTAAATGTCTGAAGCACCTAAAAAACGTTGGTACGTCGTTCAGGCGTTTTCCGGCTTTGAAGGCCGCGTAGCGCAGTCGCTGCGTGAGCACATCAAATTGCACGACATGGAAGAGCTGTTCGGTGAGGTCATGGTTCCTACGGAAGAAGTCGTTGAAATCCGTGGCGGTCAACGCCGTAAAAGCGAACGTAAATTCTTCCCAGGTTATGTGCTGGTTCAAATGGTGATGAATGACGCCAGCTGGCACTTGGTGCGTAGCGTTCCTCGCGTGATGGGTTTCATTGGCGGTACTTCTGACCGCCCTGCGCCAATCAGCGATAAAGAAGTTGACGCTATCATGAATCGCCTGCAACAAGCTGGTGATAAACCACGTCCTAAAACTCTTTTCGAGCCTGGCGAGTTGGTCCGCGTTAACGACGGTCCATTTGCTGACTTTAACGGTGTGGTTGAAGAAGTGGATTACGAGAAAAGCCGCCTGAAAGTTTCGGTTTCCATCTTCGGGCGTGCAACGCCTGTTGAACTGGACTTCGGTCAGGTAGAAAAAGGCTAACAACTCTTTCGATATCGATTCGAACAGATGTTGTGCAAGGCGCGAAATTAAACTATAATTTCGCGCCTTTTGTTTTTATGTGCAGCCTCTGCAGGTAAAACATAAAGTACTACAAATAACGGGGAGCCTCTTCAAACAGGCGATATCACCCAAACGAGGATATTTACCATGGCTAAGAAAGTACAAGCCTACGTCAAGCTGCAAGTTGCAGCTGGTATGGCAAACCCAAGTCCGCCAGTTGGTCCAGCATTGGGTCAACAAGGCGTGAACATCATGGAATTCTGTAAGGCATTCAACGCTAAGACTGAAAGCGTTGAGAAAGGCCTGCCGATCCCTGTTGTAATTACCGTTTACTCTGACCGTTCTTTCACCTTCGTTACCAAAACGCCTCCAGCAGCTGTACTGCTGAAGAAAGCGGCTGGTATCAAGTCTGGTTCCGGCAAGCCGAACAAAGACAAAGTAGGTAAAGTTACGAGTGCTCAGGTTCGTGAAATCGCAGAAACCAAAGCTGCGGACATGACTGGTTCTGACGTGGAAGCCATGGCGCGCTCCATCGAAGGTACTGCTCGTTCCATGGGCCTGGTAGTGGAGGATTAATAAATGGCTAAGCTGACCAAGCGCATGCGCGTGATCCGTGACAAAGTTGATGTTACTAAACAATATGACATCAACGAAGCTGTTGCACTGCTCAAAGAGCTGGCCACCGCTAAATTCGTTGAAAGTGTAGACGTTGCCGTTAACCTCGGTATCGATGCACGTAAATCTGATCAAAACGTTCGTGGTGCTACCGTTCTGCCTAACGGCACCGGTCGTTCTGTTCGCGTTGCCGTCTTCGCCCAAGGTGCAAACGCTGAAGCTGCTAAAGCTGCAGGCGCTGAGCTGGTAGGTATGGAAGATCTGGCAGACCAGATTAAGAAAGGCGAAATGAACTTTGACGTTGTTATCGCATCTCCAGATGCAATGCGCGTTGTAGGTCAATTGGGTCAGGTTCTGGGTCCACGTGGCCTGATGCCTAACCCGAAAGTTGGTACTGTAACCCCTAACGTTGCTGAAGCAGTTAAGAATGCTAAAGCAGGTCAGGTTCGTTATCGTAACGACAAAAACGGTATCATCCATACCACTATTGGTAAGGTTGATTTCGAATCCGACAAGCTGAAAGAAAACCTGGAAGCTCTGTTGGTTGCACTGAAAAAAGCGAAGCCTTCTCAGGCCAAAGGCGTTTTCATCAAGAAAGTAACCCTGTCCACTACCATGGGCGCCGGTGTTTCTGTTGATCAAAGCGGCCTGAACGCAGTAGCTAACTAATTAGCCACCTGCTTTTATCGCTTTACGCGGGCGGTAGATTTGTCTAGAATCTATGGCCCGTTGTTTCGTTAACGCGAAACCAAGATTTTTCGGTTGGAGCCTGGCCTATCCAGGCCTCCGTCCAAGACCGCAGGTGTCCCGAAACGGACTTAATTCTTCCTGCGTAGACGGTGACAGAGCCTGAAGAAAGTTTTTCTTTGTTTTTTAATAAAGAATATGAATTGTCTTTACTGGATTCTCTGCTCACCGTGTTTGAACGCTTGATATCGATTTCGATATCAAGCGATGTGAGTTCCGGGGATTTTCCCCGGCTAAATCCAGGAGCAAAAAGCTAATGGCATTAAATCTTCAAGACAAACAAGCGATTGTTGCTGAAGTCATGGAAGTAGCCAAAGGCGCGCTGTCTGCGGTTGTTGCGGATTCCCGTGGCGTAACTGTAGATAAAATGACTGAACTGCGTAAAGCAGGTCGTGAAGCTGGCGTTTACATGCGTGTTGTTCGTAACACCTTGATGCGTCGCGTCGTTGAAGGTACTCAATTTGAGTGCCTGAAAGACACGTTTGTTGGTCCAACCTTGATTGCATTTTCTGCTGAACACCCAGGCGCTGCTGCCCGTCTGTTCAAAGATTTCGCGAAAGCGAATGCAAAATTCGAGGTTAAAGCTGCGGCCTTTGAAGGTGAGTTTATCCCTGCGGCTCAAATCGACCGCTTGGCAACTCTGCCTACTTACGATGAAGCAATCGCACGCCTGATGGCAACCATGAAAGAAGCCGCTGCTGGCAAATTGGTTCGCACTCTGGCTGCTGTACGTGATCAGAAAGAAGCTGCTTAATCAGCCTTTCTTTTCTCGTTCATTTGCTAACGTATAAACTATTTCTGAATTCTAGGAACACTTGAAATGTCAATCACTAAAGAACAAATCATTGAAGGCGTTGCAGCTCTGTCTGTAATGGAAATCGTTGAACTGATCTCCGCGATGGAAGAAAAATTCGGCGTTTCTGCTGCTGCTGCTGTTGCAGGTCCTGCCGCTGCTGCTGAAGCTGTTGAAGAAAAAACTGAATTCGACGTTGTTCTGGCTGCTGTTGGCGCGAACAAAGTTGCAGTTATCAAAGCAGTTCGTACCGCTACTGGCCTGGGTCTGAAAGAAGCTAAAGATCTGGTTGAGTCTGCTCCAGCAGCTCTGAAAGAAGGCATCAGCAAAGACGACGCTGAAGCACTGAAAAAATCTCTGGAAGAAGCTGGTGCTTCTGTTGAAGTTAAGTAAGTTTAACTTCCCGGAGTGCAGTCTGCCCTAACAGACTGATGGCTGGTGACTTTTTAGTCACCAGCCTTTTTGCGCTATAGAGTGTCAGTGGTGTTTCACACTGTTTGAGCACTGAACTACTCTAATATCTCTTCTTGATACGCCTTAATATATTGCTGCCGCTTGCTATGGCTCATCCATAGATAATGCACAACGAAATGATTTAAGAGTGATAGAAACAGGTATTGCGGGAAGCGTTTCTGCTTTCCGGTCGACATAAACGGTGTTGCATGAACTGTCCTTCTCAGGGCAGACAAGATTGGGTCACTGATCAGCGAGCTGAGGAACCCTATGGTTTACTCCTATACCGAGAAAAAACGCATTCGTAAGGATTTTGGTAAACGTCCACAAGTTTTGGACATTCCCTTTCTCCTTTCTATCCAGCTTGACTCGTTCCAGAAGTTTATCGAGCAAGATCCGGAAGGCCAGCACGGTTTGGAAGCTGCATTCCGTTCTGTATTTCCAATCAAAAGCTACAGCGGTAATTCTGAGCTGCAATACGTTAGCTACCGTCTTGGTGAGCCAGTATTCGACGTTAAAGAATGCCAGATCCGTGGTGTAACTTTCTCCGCCCCACTGCGTGTGAAACTGCGTTTGGTTATTTACGAGCGTGAAGCACCAGAAGGTACGGTCAAAGACATCAAGGAACAAGAAGTCTATATGGGCGAAATTCCGCTCATGACCGAAAATGGTACCTTTGTGATTAACGGTACTGAGAGGGTTATCGTATCTCAGCTTCACCGTAGTCCAGGCGTATTCTTCGACAGTGATAAGGGTAAAACCCACTCATCGGGTAAAGTGCTGTACAACGCACGTATCATCCCTTATCGCGGTTCATGGTTAGATTTCGAGTTCGACCCGAAAGATAACCTGTTTGTACGTATTGACCGTCGTCGCAAATTACCAGCGACCATCATTCTGCGTGCATTAAGCTATACCACTGAGCAGATCCTTGACCTGTTCTTTGAGAAGGTGACTTACCAGATCCGCGACAATAAGTTGCAGATGGAGCTGGTACCTGAGCGCCTGCGTGGTGAAACCGCTTCGTTTGATATTGAAGCTGACGGCAAAGTCTACATCGAGAAAGGCCGCCGTATCACCGCACGCCATATTCGTCAGCTTGAAAAAGACGACATTCAGCGCATCGAAGTTCCTGTTGAGTACATCGCAGGGAAAGTAGTTGCTAAAGATTACATCGACACTAATACCGGTGAGCTGATTGTTCCTGCGAACATGGAATTGTCTCTGGACTTACTGGCTAAATTGAGCCAAGCCGGACACAAAACGATTGAAACGCTGTTCACCAACGATCTCGATCATGGCGCGTACATGTCCGAGACCATCCGCGTCGACCCAACCAGCGATCGTTTGAGCGCATTGGTTGAGATCTACCGCATGATGCGTCCTGGTGAGCCACCAACTCGCGAAGCTGCTGAAAGCCTGTTTGAGAACCTGTTCTTCTCTGAAGATCGTTATGACCTGTCTGCTGTAGGTCGTATGAAGTTCAACCGTTCTCTGCTACGTGATGAAATCGAAGGTTCAGGTATCCTGAGCAAAGATGACATCATTCAGGTAATGAGAAAGCTGATCGGCATTCGTAACGGCCAGGGCGAAGTGGATGATATCGACCACTTGGGCAACCGTCGTATTCGTTCTGTCGGCGAAATGGCTGAAAACCAATTCCGTGTCGGTTTGGTTCGTGTTGAGCGTGCCGTTAAAGAGCGTCTGTCTCTTGGCGATCTCGACACTCTGATGCCTCAGGACATGATCAATGCTAAGCCGATTTCGGCTGCGGTGAAAGAGTTCTTCGGCTCAAGCCAGCTGTCACAATTTATGGACCAGAACAACCCGTTGTCTGAGATCACGCACAAGCGTCGTATCTCTGCATTGGGCCCGGGCGGTTTGACCCGTGAACGTGCTGGCTTTGAAGTTCGAGACGTACACCCGACTCACTACGGTCGCGTATGTCCAATCGAAACGCCAGAAGGTCCAAACATCGGTCTGATCAACTCCTTGTCTATATATGCACAGACCAATGAGTATGGTTTCCTGGAAACCCCTTACCGCCGTGTGCGTGAAGGTATGGTTACCGATGAGATTAACTATCTGTCTGCCATTGAAGAAGGCAACTTCGTTATCGCTCAGGCGAACTCCAACCTGGACGAAGAAGGCCGCTTCCTGGAAGACTTGGTCACTTGTCGTAGCAAAGGCGAATCCAGCCTGTTCAGCCGCGATCAAGTTGACTATATGGACGTATCTACCCAGCAGATCGTATCCGTTGGTGCTTCACTGATTCCATTCTTGGAACACGATGACGCCAACCGTGCATTGATGGGTGCGAACATGCAACGTCAGGCTGTACCTACTTTGCGCGCTGACAAGCCGCTGGTTGGTACCGGTATGGAACGTGCTGTAGCGGTTGACTCCGGTGTTACTGCCGTAGCTAAACGTGGCGGTACTGTTCAGTACGTGGATGCATCTCGTATCGTTATTCGTGTTAACGAAGAAGAGATGTATCCGGGCGAAGCAGGTATCGACATTTATAACCTGACCAAGTACACCCGTTCTAACCAGAACACCTGTATCAACCAGATGCCGTGTGTAAATCTGGGCGAGCCAATCGAGCGCGGCGACGTGCTGGCAGATGGCCCGTCAACCGATCTGGGCGAACTGGCACTGGGTCAGAACATGCGTGTCGCGTTCATGCCTTGGAACGGTTACAACTTCGAAGACTCCATCTTGGTCTCCGAGCGTGTTGTTCAGGAAGATCGCTTCACCACTATCCATATCCAGGAACTTGCATGCGTGTCCCGTGACACCAAGTTAGGGCCTGAAGAGATCACGGCTGACATCCCTAACGTGGGTGAAGCGGCGCTCTCTAAACTGGATGAATCCGGTATCGTATATATCGGTGCTGAAGTGACCGGTGGCGACATTCTGGTTGGTAAGGTAACGCCTAAAGGTGAGACCCAACTGACGCCAGAAGAGAAATTGCTGCGTGCGATCTTCGGTGAGAAAGCGTCTGACGTTAAAGACTCTTCTCTGCGTGTTCCAAACGGCGTTTCCGGTACGGTTATCGACGTGCAGGTCTTCACCCGCGATGGCGTGGAAAAAGACAAGCGTGCGTTGGAAATCGAAGAGATGCAGCTGAAACAGGCTAAGAAAGACCTGACTGAAGAGCTGCAGATTCTGGAAGCCGGTCTGTTTGCACGTATCCAGTCTGCTCTGGTTGCTGGCGGTGTTGAAGCCGATAAGCTTGGCAAACTGCCACGCGATCGTTGGCTTGAGCTGTCGCTGACCGACGAAGACAAACAAAACCAGTTGGAACAGCTGGCCGAACAGTACGACGAACTGAAATCCGTGTTTGAGAAAAAACTCGAAGCGAAGCGTCGTAAAATCACTCAGGGCGATGACCTTGCACCAGGTGTGCTGAAAATCGTTAAAGTGTATCTGGCCGTTAAACGTCAGATTCAGCCTGGTGACAAAATGGCTGGTCGTCACGGTAACAAAGGTGTTATCTCCAAGATCAACCCGATCGAAGATATGCCTTACGATGAAAACGGTACGCCGGTTGACATCGTACTGAACCCGCTGGGCGTTCCATCTCGTATGAACATTGGTCAGATTCTGGAAACCCACTTGGGTATGGCCGCGAAAGGCATTGGTGAAAAAATCAATGCGATGCTGAAGAAACATGAAGAAGTTTCCAAGCTGCGCGAGTTCATCCAGAAAGCTTATGACCTGGGCGACGATGTTCGTCAGAAAGTTGATCTGAGCACCTTCACCGACGACGAAGTTCTGCGTCTGGCTGAAAACTTGAAGAAAGGCATGCCAATCGCAACGCCAGTCTTCGATGGTGCGAAAGAGACAGAGATCAAGCAATTGCTTGAAATGGGCGGAGTCCCGACCTCTGGTCAGATCACACTGTTTGACGGCCGTACCGGCGAGCAATTTGAGCGTCAGGTTACCGTCGGCTACATGTACATGCTGAAACTGAACCACCTGGTTGACGATAAGATGCATGCGCGTTCTACCGGCTCTTACAGCCTTGTTACTCAGCAGCCGCTGGGTGGTAAAGCACAGTTCGGTGGTCAGCGCTTCGGTGAGATGGAAGTGTGGGCACTGGAAGCATACGGTGCCGCGTATACCCTGCAGGAAATGCTGACTGTTAAGTCCGATGACGTGAACGGCCGTACCAAGATGTATAAAAACATCGTGGATGGCGATCACCGGATGGAACCAGGCATGCCGGAATCCTTCAACGTATTGTTGAAAGAAATCCGCTCTCTGGGTATCAACATCGAGCTGGAAGACGAGTAAGTACTCGAATTCGCACTGATCACAGGGGCACCTGCCTGTTTAGCAATAGACAGCAGGTGCCTAACAGGTCTAACCCGACGGGAGCTAATCCGTGAAAGACTTACTAAAGTTTCTGAAAGCGCAAACTAAAACCGAAGAGTTTGATGCGATCAAAATTGCTCTGGCATCGCCAGACATGATCCGTTCTTGGTCTTTTGGTGAAGTTAAGAAGCCAGAAACCATTAACTACCGTACGTTCAAACCAGAACGTGACGGCCTTTTCTGTGCCCGTATCTTCGGACCAGTAAAAGATTACGAATGCCTGTGCGGTAAGTACAAGCGTTTAAAACATCGCGGCGTGATCTGCGAGAAGTGCGGCGTTGAAGTGACCCAAACTAAAGTACGCCGTGAGCGTATGGGCCACATTGAACTGGCTTCTCCAACTGCGCACATCTGGTTCCTGAAATCCTTGCCTTCGCGCATCGGTTTGTTGCTGGATATGCCATTGCGCGACATCGAACGTGTACTGTACTTCGAATCCTATGTGGTTATCGAAGGCGGTATGACCAACCTCGAAAAACGCCAGATCCTAACCGAAGAGCAGTATCTTGACGCGTTGGAAGAGTTTGGTGATGAGTTTGACGCCAAGATGGGCGCAGAAGCTATTCAGGCCCTGTTGAAAAACATGGATCTGGAAGCGGAATGCGAACAGCTGCGTGAAGAGTTGAACGAAACCAACTCCGAAACCAAGCGTAAGAAACTGACCAAGCGTATCAAGCTGCTGGAAGCGTTCGTTCAGTCTGGTAACAAACCAGAGTGGATGATCCTGACTGTGCTGCCGGTACTGCCGCCAGACTTGCGTCCACTGGTTCCGTTGGACGGCGGCCGTTTCGCAACGTCGGATCTGAATGATCTGTATCGTCGCGTTATCAACCGTAACAACCGTCTGAAACGCCTGCTGGATCTGGCTGCGCCAGATATCATCGTACGTAACGAAAAACGTATGCTGCAAGAAGCGGTAGATGCTTTGCTGGATAACGGCCGTCGCGGTCGTGCAATTACCGGCTCTAACAAGCGTCCGCTGAAATCTCTGGCAGACATGATTAAAGGTAAACAAGGTCGTTTCCGTCAGAACTTGCTGGGTAAACGTGTCGACTACTCTGGTCGTTCCGTTATCACCGTAGGTCCATACCTGCGTCTGCACCAGTGTGGTCTGCCGAAGAAAATGGCTCTGGAACTGTTCAAACCGTTCATCTACGGCAAGCTGGAACTGCGTGGCCTCGCGACCACCATCAAAGCTGCTAAGAAAATGGTTGAGCGCGAAGAAGCTGTCGTTTGGGACATCCTGGACGAGGTTATCCGCGAACACCCGGTACTGCTGAACCGTGCACCAACCCTGCACCGTTTGGGTATCCAGGCGTTTGAACCTGTTCTGATCGAAGGTAAAGCAATTCAGCTGCACCCGCTGGTTTGTGCGGCATATAACGCCGACTTCGATGGTGACCAGATGGCTGTTCACGTACCGTTGACGCTGGAAGCTCAGCTGGAAGCGCGTGCGTTGATGATGTCCACCAACAACATCCTGTCACCTGCGAACGGTGAGCCAATCATCGTTCCTTCTCAGGACGTTGTATTGGGTCTGTACTATATGACGCGTGACTGTGTTAACGCCAAAGGCGAAGGCATGGTTCTGACGGGTCCTAAAGAAGCTGAGCGCATTTACCGCGCCGGTCTTGCCTCTCTGCATGCGCGCGTCAAAGTGCGTATTACAGAAGAGATCAAGAACACTGAAGGCGAGTCAATTCACCAGACGACGATTATCGATACAACGGTTGGCCGTGCGATCTTATGGATGATCGTACCTAAAGGTCTGCCGTTCTCTATCGTTAACCAGCCGTTGGGTAAAAAAGCTATCTCCAAAATGCTGAACACCTGTTACCGCATTTTGGGCCTGAAGCCGACCGTTATTTTTGCTGACCAGATCATGTACACCGGTTTTGCTTACGCTGCCCGTTCAGGTGCGTCAGTAGGTATCGATGACATGGTTATCCCTGCTAAGAAAGCAGAGATTATCGAAGAAGCGGAAACCGAAGTTGCAGAAATCCAGCAGCAGTTCCAGTCTGGTCTTGTCACCGCGGGCGAACGCTATAACAAAGTTATCGATATCTGGGCCGCAGCCAACGAACGTGTTGCTAAGGCAATGATGGAAAACCTGTCTGTTGAAGACGTCGTCAACCGTGACGGTGTTGTTGAACAGCAAGTTTCCTTCAACAGTATCTTTATGATGGCCGACTCCGGTGCGCGTGGTTCTGCAGCACAGATTCGTCAGCTGGCCGGTATGCGTGGCCTGATGGCTAAGCCGGATGGTTCCATCATTGAAACGCCAATCACCGCGAACTTCCGTGAAGGTCTGAACGTACTCCAGTACTTCATCTCTACTCACGGTGCTCGTAAAGGTTTGGCGGATACCGCATTGAAAACTGCGAACTCCGGTTATCTGACCCGTCGTCTGGTTGACGTGGCGCAGGATCTGGTAGTGACCGAAGACGACTGTGGTACTCACGAAGGCATCATGATGACTCCGGTCATCGAAGGTGGCGACGTTAAAGAACCACTGCGCGAACGCGTTCTGGGTCGTGTAACTGCTGAAGATATCATCAAGCCGGGTACGGCTGATATCTTGGTTCCACGTAACACCCTGCTTCACGAGAAGACGTGTGATCTGTTAGAAGAGAACTCTGTCGACAGCGTGAAAGTACGTTCAGTCGTAAGCTGTGAAACTGATTTTGGTGTGTGTGCTAACTGCTACGGTCGCGACCTGGCACGTGGCCACATCATCAACAAAGGTGAAGCGGTTGGTGTTATCGCAGCACAGTCCATCGGTGAGCCGGGTACCCAGCTGACGATGCGTACGTTCCACATCGGTGGTGCGGCATCTCGTGCGGCAGCGGAATCCAGCATTCAGGTTAAGAACACCGGTACGATTAAGCTGAGCAACCACAAGCACGTTACCAATGCTAACGGCAAACTGGTTATCACTTCTCGTAACACCGAGCTGAAACTGATCGACGAATTCGGTCGTACCAAAGAACGTTACAAAGTGCCTTACGGTTCTGTAATGGGCAAAGGTGATGGTCAACCTGTTAACGGCGGCGAGACCGTTGCTAACTGGGATCCGCACACCATGCCAGTTATCAGTGAAGTGAGTGGTTTCATCCGCTTCGCTGATATCGTGGATACTCAGACGATTACCCGTCAGACCGATGATTTAACCGGTTTGTCTTCACTGGTTGTTCTGGATTCTGCAGAGCGTACCGGTAGTGGTAAAGACCTGCGTCCGGCACTGAAAATCGTTGATGCCAAAGGCGACGACGTATTGATCCCAGGTACAGATATGCCTGCTCAATACTTCCTGCCAGGTAAAGCGATTGTACAGCTGGAAGATGGTACTCAGATTCACTCTGGTGACACCCTGGCGCGTATTCCTCAGGAATCCGGCGGTACCAAGGACATCACCGGTGGTCTGCCACGTGTTGCTGATCTGTTCGAAGCACGTCGTCCGAAAGAGCCTGCAATCCTTGCTGAAATCAGCGGGATCATCTCCTTCGGTAAAGAGACCAAAGGCAAGCGTCGTCTGGTAATTTCTCCGTTAGATGGCAGCGATGCTTACGAAGAAATGATCCCGAAATGGCGTCAGCTGAACGTGTTCGAAGGCGAAGTTGTGGAACGCGGTGACGTTGTATCCGACGGCCCTGAGTCTCCACACGACATCCTGCGTTTACGTGGTGTTCATGCGGTTACCCGTTACATCACCAACGAAGTGCAGGAAGTTTACCGTCTGCAAGGCGTTAAGATTAACGATAAACACATCGAAGTTATCGTTCGTCAGATGTTGCGTAAAGGCACCATCGTTAGCGCTGGTGGCACCGACTTCCTGGAAGGCGAGCAGGCAGAAATGTCTCGCGTTAAAATCGCTAACCGTAAGCTTGAAGCAGATGGAAAAATCACGGCGACCTTTACCCGTGATTTGCTCGGTATCACCAAGGCTTCCCTGGCGACCGAGTCCTTCATCTCTGCAGCATCGTTCCAGGAAACGACGCGCGTTCTTACCGAAGCCGCTGTTGCGGGTAAACGTGATGAACTGCGCGGCCTGAAAGAAAACGTCATCGTTGGCCGTCTGATCCCAGCCGGTACCGGTTACGCTTATCATCAGGAACGTGCACGCCGTAAAGCTCAGGGTGAAGTGCCAGTTGTACCGCAAGTTAGTGCGGACGAAGCAACGGCTAACCTGGCTGAATTGCTGAACGCTGGTTTTGGTAACAGCGACGATTAATCGTCCCTGATATCAGACTGCTTAGAAACCGCTCCTTCGGGAGCGGTTTTTTTTTGGTTGTCGTTTAAAGGAGAGGCCAGAAGCGGAGTTCAGAGGTACCGCCCTATTCCGGGGGATGAGGCCAGGATAGGGCGGCAGTTTTGGAAGCGGAGCCAAGAATGACGGCTCCGGCCACTTACGACAGTGCAGCGGCAAAAGCACATTACTGGCTTCTGTCTGAACCAACGAGGAGTTTGAGTCAGACTGCCGAGCTGGGTTCAGAAAAGAATTTAGTCTCTCAATACGGACTCATTTTATTGCGAGACGCGTCCAAGAAAGCGGTCCCAGTCTTTCCACACAGGTTGAAGCCCTGCTTTAATCAGTGCGTTTGAAACCTGTTGTGGGGAACGGTTATCGTGCGGAGAAAATTGTTCGAGTTCAGGGTGATCATTATCGGCGTAACCACCAGGTTGAGTTTTGGATCCGGCGCTCACGGTATTGATCGCCACTGGAACAACATGATCGCGAAAGTAGGGTGATTCTCGGGTCGACAATGACAGCTCGACGTCCGGGGTAAATAAGCGAAAGGCACAGATCAACTGGACTAACTGGTTCTCCTCAAGGATCGATGCGGGTTCAATTCCGCCGGCACAAGGGCGCAAACGTGGAAACGCGACTGAATAGCGGCTTTGCCAGTAGGTTTTTTGCAGATAATACAGATGTTCCGCCACCATATAGCTGTCTGTTCGCCAGTTATTGGACAGTCCGAATAGTGCTCCAAGACCGATCTTGTCGATCCCCGCCCGACCAAGTCTGTCCGGTGTTTCCAATCGCCAGAAGAAATCCTGCTTCTGTCCACGCAGATGATGCTGGGCATACGTCGGCACATGATACGTCTCCTGATAAACCAGCACACCATCCAGCCCGAGCGTTTTCAACTCAGCATATTCTTCCTGCTCCAGTGGCTGGACTTCTATCATCAGTGAATCAAAGTGGCTGCGGATCGCCGGGAAGTGCTGACGAAAATAGTCCATCCCGACTTTGGTCTTGTGCTCACCGGTGACCAGAAGTAGGTGTTTGAAACCCAATGCATTCAGCGCCTCACACTCGCGCCTGATTTCATCCTCATCGAGCGTTTTACGTTTGATTTTATTGCTCATTGAAAAGCCGCAATAAGTGCATTCATTCGCGCAGAGATTGGATAAATACAGCGGTGCAAAAAAATTTACCGTATTGCCGAAACGCTGGCGTGTGAGGCTTTGCGCACGCTGCGCCATCTCCTCCAGATAAGGCAGCGCCGCCGGAGAGATCAGTGCCATAAAATCGTCGCGGCTGACTTTGTCTTGAATCAGCGCCCGTTCGACATCGCGGGCGGTTTTGCTGTTGATGCGCAGGGAGATGTCGTCCCAGTTTAGCGTTGACCAAACTTCGGTAAAGTTGCTCATGGCATCGCCTGCGCTGTACTGAGAAAACCGGTCAGCGGGCTGGATGCACTGGCTTGCCGCGCCTTGACGGCCAGACCACTTTGCCGAGCGAGGAGCCCGGCCTCGACGGCCAGACGAAATGCCGTCGCCATCGTCACGGGTTCCCCGGCTACGGCGATAGCAGTGTTAACCAAAACCGCATCGGCGCCCATTTCAATGGCTTCAGCTGCCTGGCTTGGTGCGCCGATCCCGGCATCGACAATCACCGGAACCCGTGCCTGCTCAATAATAATGCGCAGAAAGTCGCGTGTCAGTAAGCCCTGGTTGGAGCCTATTGGTGCGCCAAGTGGCATCACGGCGGCGCAACCGACTTCCTCCAGACGTTTGCAGAGAACGGGATCCGCACTGCAATAAGGCAGAACGATGAATCCTTGCCTGACCAGAATCTCCGCGGCTTTTAACGTTTCGACCGCGTCGGGCAACAGGTACTTCACGTCCGGGTGAATTTCCAGTTTGATCCAGTTTGTCCCCAGCGCTTCGCGTGCCAGCTGCGCGGCAAATACCGCTTCGTCGGCTGTTTTAGCGCCGGAGGTATTGGGGAGTAAACGCACACCGAGCTGTTGCAGTGGCGCGAGAATGTCATCGCCACCCCGGCGCAGGTCAACGCGTTTCATGGCCATGGTGACCAATTGTGAACCGGAGGCCGCCAGCGCCTGCTGCATCAGGCTGGCGCAGGAAAACTTACCCGTTCCGGTTAACAGGTGTGAAGTATAGGTAGTATCAGCAATCTTTAGCATGTCATCCTCCGGCGATGGCCTGAAATAGCAAAATAGTGTCACCCTCTTGCAAACCGTGTTCAGGCCAGTGATAGCGAGGAATAATCACCTGATTGACCGCCAGCGCGGTACCCTTCAATTCCAGCTGTAAAATTTCAAGTAGTTGCAAAAGGGTAACGTCCTGATCAACGCAGTGAGGCTCATCATTGATCATCAGGTTCACGGGTGTTCTCCACAGACGGTGCAAACCGCCGATCGCGTTAACTGAACCGTGCACCAACTTTGCTGTTTGCCGTCAAATAGCCGGAGTTTGCCGCTTAATGCGCTGCCCATGCCGGCGATGATTTTGAGTGCTTCCAGCGCCTGTAACGTGCCGATCACTCCAACCACCGGACCGAGCACGCCAGCTGTGCGGCAATTACGCATGGGGGTTTCATGGTCGGGATAGAGACAGGCGTAACACCCCTGCGTATAGGGAGGTTCAAGGACGAACAGCTGGCCGCTGAAACCTACGGCGGCGCCACTGACCAGCGTTTTTCCTGCGTCGAAACACGCTTTATTGACTGCGTGGCGGGTGGCCATATTGTCGCTACAGTCGAGGACCAGATCGGCGGCGGATACCGCTGCCGTTAGCGTCTCGCCGACCAGTCGTTTGGTGATAGCTTCAACTTCACAGAGGGGATTGAGGCGCAGTAACTCACGTTTTGTCAGTAACGCTTTGTCCTGATCCAAATCCGCCGTGCGATATAAGATCTGTCGCTGAAGATTGGTGATGTGTAACTGATCGTCATCCGCCACGGTGAGCTTACCGACACCGGCCGCAGCAAGGTAAAGTGCAACGGGGGATCCGAGGCCGCCGAGGCCGACGATCAGCACTTTTGCCGCCTGGATTTTTTCCTGTGCGCCCGGACCGAACTCCTCCAGTAACAGCTGACGGCTGTAACGCATAAAGGCCTGATCGTTAAGCACCATCGGCCTCCTGAGCAGCACAAAGTGCCAGCAGTTCCGCCGTGGCCACCCGCCAGTCAGCAGCCTGCGTGATAGCACTGACGACCGCAATGCTGCCGACACCCGTCGCCAATACCGACGATGCCCGTTCCAGGCTAATTCCGCCGATGGCCACGGTGGGAAAGCTGCCGTTTAACTGTTTGATATGGTGAGCCAGTTCTTCCAACCCTTGCGGGGCAGAGGGCATCTCTTTAGTTTGTGTAGGGAAGATATGCCCCAGCGCGATATACGACGGTTTTACCGCCACGGCGCGCGCCATTTCTGTATCGTCGTGCGTCGAAATGCCCAGTCGTAAACCGGCGGCATGGATTGCCTGCAAATCGGCAGTATCCAAATCTTCCTGGCCCAGGTGAACGCCGTAAGCCTGATGTTTTACCGCCAACTGCCAATAATCATTGATGAAAAGGCAGGCCTGATACTGGCGACCGAGTCTGATAGCTTCAACGATAGCCGGTTCAACTTGTTCATCAGGCAGATCTTTCACTCGCAGTTGCAGGGTTTTAACGCCCGCCTCCAGCAGGCGGGAAATCCATTCGACGGTATCAACCACCGGATAAAGACCCAGACGAAAAGGGACGGGAGGAAATGCTTGTGCTGATGCGATCATTTCACCACCTCTGCACTGAAACTGTCTGCCGCATGGTATAGCTCGCTGCCCCGGGAACGGAATTCAGCGGACATCTGCACCATGCCGGATTCAACGATCTCGACCGGCTGTGCTTTGGCTTCCAGTGAGGCCGCGTAATCACGCACTTCCTGCGTGATTTTCATTGAGCAGAACTTCGGCCCGCACATCGAACAGAAATGAGCGACTTTCCCGGACTCCTGCGGCAGGGTTTCGTCGTGATAGGCGCGGGCGGTAGCGGGGTCGAGCGCCAGATTGAATTGATCTTCCCAACGAAATTCAAAACGGGCTTTTGACATGGCGTTATCACGGATCTGTGCGCCCGGATGACCTTTGGCCAGGTCGGCCGCGTGCGCCGCAATTTTATACGTGATCAAACCCTGTTTGACGTCCTCTTTGTTGGGCAGGCCGAGGTGTTCTTTTGGTGTGACGTAACAAAGCATCGCGCATCCAAACCAGCCGATCATGGCGGCGCCAATCCCTGATGTGAAATGATCGTAGCCCGGCGCGATATCCGTGGTGAGCGGCCCCAGCGTATAGAAAGGCGCTTCATGACAGTGTTCCAACTCTTCGGTCATATTGCGGCGGATCATCTGCATCGGCACATGCCCCGGACCTTCGATCATCACCTGCACATCATATTCCCAGGCGATTTTGGTCAGCTCGCCCAGTGTGCGCAGTTCAGCAAACTGAGCTTCATCGTTAGCATCCTGAATCGACCCCGGACGTAAGCCATCGCCCAATGACAACGAAACATCGTAAGCGGCGCAAATTTCACAAATCTCACGGAAATGCTCATACAGGAAACTTTCCTGATGATGTGACAAGCACCACTTCGCCATAATCGAGCCACCGCGCGAGACAATACCGGTCAGCCGTTTGGCGGTCATCGGCACGTAACGCAGCAGCACGCCTGCGTGGATGGTGAAGTAATCAACACCTTGTTCGGCTTGTTCCAGCAGCGTGTCGCGGAACATCCCCCAGTTCAGGTCTTCGGCCACGCCATTCACTTTTTCCAGCGCCTGGTAAATGGGCACCGTGCCGATAGGAACCGGGCTGTTACGCAGGATCCATTCGCGGGTTTCGTGGATATAGCGGCCGGTGGAGAGGTCCATCACCGTGTCGGCCCCCCAGCGGGTGGACCATACCAGCTTCTCTACCTCTTCTTCGATGGAGGACGTGACCGCTGAGTTGCCGATATTGGCGTTCACTTTGACCAGAAAATTGCGTCCGATAATCATCGGTTCGGCTTCAGGGTGGTTGATATTGGCGGGGATAATCGCCCGGCCTGCCGCCACTTCCTGACGGACAAACTCGGGGGTGATATTGGCGGGCAGATGGGCGCCAAAACTTTCTCCCGGATGTTGCTGTAGCAGTACTTCACCACGAATTCGTTCACGGCCCATATTTTCACGGATAGCGATGAACTCCATCTCCGGCGTGACAATGCCTTTGCGGGCATAGTGCAGTTGGGTGACGTTTTTGCCTTTGGCCGCTTTGCGCGGATGGGGAAGGTGCTCAAAGCGCAGGTGATCAAGACCTTCGTCAGCCAGCCGTTGTTGAGTAAATCCAGAGCTGACCTGCGGCAGCGCTTCGGTATCGCCGCGCGCCCTGATCCACTCTGCCCGCAGCTTCTTCAGACCGGCATGTACATCAAGGGCCGCCGCCGGATCGCCATAAGGACCCGACGTGTCATACACCGGGATCGCTTCGTTGTTTTCGTATTGTGGATTGTCTTTGCTGCCGCTAACTAATGTTGGGCTGAGCTGAATTTCACGCATTGGGACCTGCACGTCGGCACGCTCGCCTTGCAGATAAATACGTTTGGAGTTCGGGAAAGCGACGCCTTGCAGGCTGTCGATAAACTGCTGGGCTTCGGCGCGCTGTTCGCGACGATTGACGGATTTTTTAGGCGTATTAGGTTGAATACTCGACATAGCAAATTCCTCGTTTGTTTTTCACGATAAAAAACGTAATGGAAAATTGCTTGTCAGGAGGTTTACGGCAGGAGTAAAAACGGTCGGTCAAGCGGGTCGGGGCCGTAGTGGAACGGGGCCGCAAAGCGCTAAACGCATGACATTACTCTTGTTCCCTTCGCGGGTACTAACCCGATCAGGTTCCGCGGATCCCGAATTAACGGTCTCAGCCTGGCGTAACGTCCGTGAGGGACATCATGCGCTAGGCACTCCGACAAGAAGCCCCAATATATGAGGCAGATTTAAAAACTACAACCCTGTAGAGGGTTATTTTGTGGCAAAACGTTAGGCGGGTTTTGCGAAATGCGCTTCATTCGCTGAGGTTTTGGCTTTGTCCTCATCGGGTTCAAACGCCAGAATAATCAGTTGATCTTCAAGCTGAAAACGCACGTCTAACGCTTCGCCGATATCAGATAACGCATAATGGAAAGCAAACGCATTCTCATCATCGATATCATTTTCGGTATAACTGTCATGGAAAGCCATGATAGCTTCTGTATTGAGCTCGAGGGCAGGGTAAATTTTTGATGCAATCAGTTTTTTCGGACTGTTGATACCTGCAACTTCATCAATAATGCGTTGATAAAGGTGGAAATGACCGGCGGAGAGATAGTCCACTAGGTTATGGCAAAAGTTATCCAGCGCTTTTTCGTTTAGCGGGGTATGCTTTTCTTTATTCGGCTTAAGGCCCACAAGGGTGCAATAAGAAACTAATAACTCTTTGCGTGCATGAAGCCACTGGTCGATAAACTCATTACTGCCACCAACGCGTTGGGTCAGTCTTTCCAGACGATTTAGCATGGCTGACTCCGTGAGCGAGAGAAAAGTAACCAAAACGTTAAAGGTTACTAATATTTAACTTCCGAAAACCAGATTGTCAGTCTCGTCGAGGTTATGCAACAACAATATGGAATTACAGATAACAGACCAACATAAGGGCTGGTGGGTCATCAGCCACGAAGGCAAACTTTGGTTGCCTCAGGGGGAATTGCCTTTTGGCCAGGCCGCTGAGTTCATGCTGACCGGTAAAGTGGGAAGGCAGATTGGCGAGTGGGAAGGATCACCGGTCTGGTTGGTTCGTCAACCCATGGATAACCAGATGGTTTCCGCCCGCCTGTTGCTTGATCAGGAACGAGGATTGTTCCAACTGGTGGGGCGTG
This sequence comes from Enterobacterales bacterium, assembly GCA_003864575.1. Lineage (GTDB taxonomy): Bacteria > Pseudomonadota > Gammaproteobacteria > Enterobacterales > Enterobacteriaceae > Ewingella. The sequence goes on along the minus strand of BHES01000025.1, from coordinate 7,756 downwards.
GCGTGCAGCTTGCCGAATTCTACCGTTCGCATAAGTTCTGCGGTTACTGCGGGCACGAAATGCATGTCAGCAAGACCGAGTGGGCTGCGTTGTGCGGGCATTGCCGTGAGCGGTACTACCCGCAAATTGCGCCATGTATCATTGTGGCTATCCGCAAAGGTGAAGAGATTTTGCTGGCCCAGCCTGTCCGCCATCGTAACGGTATCCACACCGTGTTGGCGGGATTTGTCGAAGTTGGCGAAACGCTCGAAGAGACCGTCGCCCGTGAAGTGATGGAAGAGAGCAACGTGCGGGTTAAAAATGTACGTTATGTCAGTTCGCAGCCATGGCCGTTCCCGAACTCCCTGATGATGGCGTTTATGGCTGACTACGACAGCGGTGAGATCAAACACGATCCGAAAGAGTTACTCAATGCGGGCTGGTACCGGTTTGATGCGCTGCCGCAGTTGCCGCCTCCGGGTACCATCGCACGCCGGCTGATCGAAGACACGGTGGTTCTGTGCCGCGCCGAGCACGATAGTGAGATATAATATTGCCCAATTATTTCGGGTCAGAAGATTCGGGTCAGCAGATGATGAAGGAAGCCCTAATGAGTGAGTTGAAGAACGATCGCTACCTGCGCGCGTTGTTGCGCCAGCCGGTAGATGTCACGCCAGTGTGGATGATGCGCCAGGCAGGACGTTATTTGCCTGAGTACAAAGAGACCCGCGCCCAGGCCGGTGACTTTATGTCGCTGTGCAAGAACGCGGAGCTGGCATGCGAAGTGACTCTTCAGCCGCTGCGTCGTTTCCCGCTGGACGCGGCGATCCTGTTTTCTGACATTTTGACTATTCCCGATGCCATGGGATTAGGCCTTTATTTCGAAAACGGCGAAGGCCCACGTTTTTCCTCACCGTTGACCTGCCGTGCTGACGTCGAAAAACTGCCCGTGCCGGACCCTGAAATAGAACTGGGTTACGTGATGAACGCCGTGCGTACCATCCGTAAAAACCTCAAGGGCGAAGTCCCGCTGATTGGCTTCTCAGGCAGCCCGTGGACGCTGGCGACCTATATGGTGGAAGGCGGCAGCAGCAAGGCTTTCACTAAAATCAAAAAGATGATGTATGCCGAACCAGTAACGCTGCATCTGTTGTTGGATAAACTCGCCGACAGCGTGATTTTATATCTGAATGCGCAAATTAAAGCCGGTGCCCAGTCGGTGATGGTCTTTGATACCTGGGGCGGCGTACTGACGCCTCGCGATTACCGCGAGTTCTCGCTCAATTACATGCACAAGATTGTCGATGGCCTGATTCGGGAGAATGACGGTCGCCGTGTGCCGGTGACTTTGTTTACCAAGGGTGGTGGTCAGTGGCTTGAAGCGATGGCTGCAACGGGATGTGATGCGCTCGGTCTCGACTGGACTATCGACATTGCAGACGCCCGTCGTCGTGTCGGAGACAAAGTCGCCCTGCAGGGCAACATGGATCCGTCAATGCTTTACGCTGCGCCGGTCCGCATTGAGCAGGAAGTGGAAACTATCCTGTCTGGCTTTGGCAAAGGTAACGGACACGTCTTTAATCTTGGGCACGGGATTCATCTGGACGTTCCGCCTGAAAATGCCGGTGTGTTTGTGGAGGCGGTTCACAGCTTGTCGCGTCGTTTTCACGAATAGGGATCATCGATAAGGTAATGGAATGATTGATACACGGGCTTTACGCGAAGAGCAGCGTATGCTGGCTGACAACCTTGTTCTGCAGGATCCGGATGACTTTCAGACGCCACAGTTCATCGCTGGCGCTGATGTCGGTTTCGAGGAGGGCGGAGAAGTGACCCGAGCGGCGATCGTGGTCTTGCGTTACCCGTCGCTGGAGCTTGTGGACTACCAGATTGCCCGAATTGCGACCACCATGCCTTATATCCCCGGTTTTCTTTCATTCCGTGAACTGCCAGCGCTGATGCAAGCCTGGCGGCAATTAGAACATCATCCGGACCTCGTGCTGGTGGATGGCCAGGGTATTGCGCATCCGCGACGCCTGGGTGTTGCCAGTCATTTCGGTCTGATGATCGATGTACCGACCATCGGCGTTGCCAAAAGTCGTCTATGCGGGAAGTTTTTGCCGCTGGATGATGACCTCTTCAGTCAACAATCCCTGTATGACCGCGACGAACAGATTGGCTGGGTATGGCGCAGTAAACTACGCTGTAACCCATTGTTCATTTCTCCGGGTAACCATATTAGCCTTGAGTCAGCCTTTTTCTGGGTCGGGCAATGCATGCGTGGTTATCGTTTGCCAGAGCCTACCCGTTGGGCTGATGCCGTTGCCTCCAATCGTGTCGCTTTTCAACGCTGGCAGCATCTGAGCGGGCATATTTAGGAATCAAGGAATAGGGATATTGATTTATTTCAGGTAAACTCCGGCGCAGAAAAAGTTAAAGAGAACCAACCATGTTACGTAATCCAATACATTTACGTCTGGAAAAGCTGGAAAGCTGGCAACACGTGACGTTTATGGCGAGCCTGTGTGAGCGGATGTATCCGAACTATCAGGCGTTCTGCCTGGAAACCGGCTTTGGCGAGCCGCAGATTTTTCGTCGCATCCTGGATTTAATCTGGGAAACGCTGGTGGTAAAAGACGCCAAGGTTAATTTTGACTCTCAGCTTGAGAAGCTTGAGGAAGCTATCCCTTCCTCTGATGACTACGACATTTATGGTGTTTACCCGGCGATTGATGCCTGCATCGCATTAGGCGAACTGATTCATTCGCGTCTGAGCGGTGAAACACTGTCACATGCCGTTGCTGTGAGTGAAGCATCAATTCGTACCGTTGCCATGCTGGAGATGACTCAGGCTGGCAAAGAAATGACCGACGAAGAGCTTAAGGTCATTCCAGCAGTAGAGGAAGAATGGGACATCCAGTGGGAGATTTTTCGCCTGTTGGCTGACTGTGAAGAGCGTGACCTGGAATTGATAAAAGGGTTACGTTCTGACCTGCGTGAAGCTGCTGTAAGTAATATCGGCATAAATTTAGCGCAATAAGGCAAGAAAACGTGATTTAACGCCTGATTTGTCATGCCTTAAGGCTTCACATCCGCACCCTGTCTGGTCTACATTTGGGGTGCGTAAAAAAAGTGGCTATCGGTGCGTGTATGCAGGAGGGTGCTGTCAATCGGCATATCCGTCGCACTCGATGCTTTGCAAACGATAAACACACTGTAAAGGATAACTTATGAACAAGACTCAACTGATTGATGTAATTGCGGACAAAGCTGATCTTTCCAAAGCACAAGCCAAAGTTGCTCTTGAATCTACTCTGTCTGCTATTACCGAGTCTCTGAAAGAAGGTGATGCTGTACAATTGGTTGGTTTCGGGACTTTCAAGGTAAATCATCGTAACGAGCGTACTGGTCGTAACCCACAGACTGGTAAAGAAATCAAAATCGCAGCTGCCAACGTGCCTGCGTTCGTTTCTGGTAAAGCTCTGAAAGACGCTGTTAAGTAATTGCTTGCAGTGAAAAGAATAAGCGAGGGGGCGGCTAATATGCCCCTTTTGTTTATCACCCCCAGACTGGTGGCTGCTTTGCTGGTGCTTAGTCTGGTGGGTTGTAGTTCCCTCGACGATACCCCGCGGTTTACCGCCAGCGGCTACGTAGCCGATCAAGGCATCAATCGCCTGTGGCGACTCGATGATGCTCAGCACCTCCCCCAGACAATCGTCAATGTGTACAGCCCTTACCATGGTGGCGACACGGTGATCACCCGTTATGAATATCAGCAGGGACAGTTGCACCTTATGCGTCAAACGCATGCGATGAAAACTGACTTAGGTGTCATGCTGCGTTTCGATAACGAAGGCAATGTCAGTTTTATGCAGCGGCAGCTCCCCGAAAGGCGCGAAAAGCTCTCTTCTGACGACATTGAACTTTATAAATATCAGGCCAGTAAGTTGCTTAACCTGAGCAATACCCTCCGGGCTGGCAATGTACAACTGGTGCAGGGGCAGTGGAAGCAGGGGGTGATCACCTCCTGTTCAGGTCAGCCGGTAACGCTTTCCCTCAGCATTCATTCGCAGGTTTGGCTGGCAAAACGTGCATCACGGGCAAATGATCACCTCGGGCTTGCGTGGCTTACCGCGCCTGAGGGAGATGAACTGCTGCTGGTTGCCAACGAAGACTTCTGTAAATGGGAACCCAAAGAGTCCGATCTCTAACGTGATTTTCGACCGGTCTAGTCTGGAAAAAAGAAAGGCACGCCGAAGCGTGCCTTTCTACTGTTTGGCGCAGGATCACTCTTCCTGTTCGCGCGCGATGGCCCGGTAACCGATATCTTTACGGCAGAAACTGCCTTCCCAATGGATATCTTTCGCCAGCTGATATGCACGCAGCTGCGCGGCTGCGACGGTTTTACCCAGCGCCGTCACGCAAAGGACGCGTCCACCGTTGGTCACAACGCGCTCATTCTGCAAGCGAGTACCGGCATGGAAAACTTTTCCATCGGGTACTTCTTCCAGCGGCAGACCTTGAATCACTTCGCCATTGGTATAATCCCCCGGGTAACCGCCGGCTGCCAGCACGACACCCAGAGAAGGGCGCGGATCCCATTCAGAAGTGACCTCATCCAAACGGCCCTCGGCACCAGCGAGACAGAGTTCAACCAGGTCTGAACGCATACGCAGCATAATCGGTTGAGTTTCCGGATCCCCAAAGCGGCAGTTAAATTCAATCACCTTCGGTTGGCCGTCGGCAGAGATCATCAGGCCAGCATACAGGAAACCAGTATAGGTATTCTTTTCAGCCGCCATACCACGGACGGTTGGCCAGATAACCTGTTCCATGACCCGCTGGTGGACTTCATCGGTCACCACCGGTGCCGGGGAATAGGCTCCCATGCCGCCAGTGTTCGGGCCGGTGTCAGCATCACCAACACGTTTATGGTCCTGGCTGGTGGCCATAGGTAACACATGCTTGCCGTCGACCATCACGATGAAACTGGCCTCTTCGCCATCAAGGAACTCTTCGATAACGATTCGGTGGCCCGCATCGCCAAAGGCATTGCCTGCCAGCATGTCAGTGACTGCATCTTCCGCTTCTTTCAGCGTCATTGCCACGATCACGCCTTTGCCCGCAGCCAGACCATCAGCTTTGATCACGATCGGTGCACCTTTGCTGCGCAGGTAAGCCAACGCAGGTTCCACTTCGGTAAAATTCTGGTAGTCAGCGCTTGGAATGTTATGACGTGCCAGGAAATCTTTAGTGAAAGCTTTAGAGCCTTCCAGCTGTGCAGCTTCCTGTGTTGGCCCAAAGATTTTCAGACCCGCGGCGCGGAAGGCATCAACGACACCAATAACCAGTGGCGCTTCAGGTCCAACAATGGTCAGGCCGATGTCATGACTTTTGGCGAAAGCCAATAAACCGCTGATGTCGGTTGCGGCAATATCGACATTTTCCAGCAGGGGTTCCAGAGCGGTACCCGCGTTACCCGGTGCCACATAGATTTTTTCCGCCATCGGCGACTGAGAGGCTTTCCATGCCAGAGCGTGTTCACGACCGCCATTGCCGATAATTAAAATATTCATTCGAAGACTCCGGGTGAGCGGATGCAGAGCACCCGCTAAAAGAATTAGTCAGTATCTATTAATGGCGGAAATGACGCATATCGGTAAACAGCATGGCGATACCGTGCTCATTGGCGGCAGCAATCACTTCATCATCGCGAATGGACCCGCCGGGTTGGATCACGCAGGTGATGCCAACAGCAGCAGCGGCATCAATCCCGTCGCGGAATGGGAAGAAGGCGTCAGAGGCCATAACAGAACCAGCAACTTCCAGACCTTCATCTGCAGCTTTAATCCCGGCGATTTTTGCGGAGTAGACGCGGCTCATTTGTCCAGCACCGATACCAACGGTCATTTTGTCACGGGCATAAACGATGGCATTGGATTTCACAAATTTTGCGACTTTCCAGCAGAACAAGGCGTCCGTAAGTTCCTGCTCTGTGGGTTGACGCTCAGAAACGACGCGCAGGTCGGCCGCGCCTACCATGCCCAGATCGCGATCCTGCACCAGCAATCCACCGTTCACACGTTTGAAGTCCAGCGCGTTTTCGCGAGCCTGCCATTGACCGCAGGTCAGAACGCGAACGTTCTGTTTGGTAGCTGTCAGTGCCAGTGCTTCTTCTGTGACAGAAGGTGCAATGATCACTTCCACGAACTGGCGGCTGATGATGGCTTTTGCTGTGTCGGCATCCAGCTCACGGTTGAAAGCGATGATCCCGCCGAAGGCTGAAGTCGGGTCTGTTTTATATGCGCGCTCATAAGCGGCAAGAATGGAATCACCGACGGCCACGCCACATGGATTAGCGTGCTTAACGATTACGCAGGCAGGCTCAGAAAATTCTTTAACGCATTCCAGCGCGGCATCGGTATCGGCGATGTTGTTATAAGAGAGCGCTTTACCTTGTAGCTGAGTCGAAGTGGCAACAGAAGCCTCACTGACATTCTCTTCTATATAGAAGGCTGCATTCTGATGGCTGTTTTCGCCATAGCGCATATCCTGCTTCTTTATATAGCTGAGATTCAGCGTGCGGGGGAACTGGCCGGAAGGCTTATCCGTTTCGCCGTGATAGGCAGGAACCATCGTACCGAAGTAGTTAGCAATCATGCCGTCATAAGCTGCGGTATGTTCGAAAGCTTTAATCGCCAGGTTGAAGCGGGTTCCCAACGTCAGGGAGCCGTTATTGTTATCCATCTCTTCAATGATTGAAGCGAAGTCACCGTTCTTTACTACGATAGCCACGTCTTTGTGGTTCTTTGCTGCTGAGCGAACCATGGTTGGACCACCGATATCAATGTTTTCGACGGCATCTTCCAAAGAGCAATCCGGGCGTGCAACGGTTTGTGCGAAGGGATAAAGGTTGACGACGACCATGTCGATAGGCACGATGGCGTGTTTTGCCATGATGTCGTCATCTTTGCCGCGACGACCTAAAATCCCGCCATGCACTTTCGGGTGCAGTGTTTTGACGCGTCCATCCATCATTTCCGGAAATCCGGTGTAGTCAGAAACTTCGGTCACAGGCAGCCCTGCGTCGGCTAACAGACGAGCGGTTCCTCCTGTAGAGAGTAATTCCACGCCGCGTTGAGTTAATGCCTGGGCGAATTCTACGATACCGGCCTTATCAGAGACGCTGAGCAGGGCGCGGCGGATTGGACGAGATTGTTGCATGGTGGTTATATCCTTGGCTTTGGAGTCGCAATAAAGAGCGTTACCTGAATTCAATGAGCGCCGTCTTCTCTTTATATAGAGCAATTTTAAGAAAAACGTGGGATTGAGTTCAGATAACGGTCCTTTGACCGCTTAGTTTCCATTACCCACTCATTCACGGCGATGAAAACTGACCCGTGAAATTGTAGCGAAAACGATTGCGCGGCGCTCGTGAAATTTAAGTTTCCTGGTCGTCTGTGGATAAGTTTGTGTAAAACACGGTATAAGCAGTGTATTTGCTGTGGAATGCAGCAAACAGTGATTTTTCCTAAAATTACCCCTTGCGGCCTGCTCAGAACTCCCTATAATGCCGCTCCATCGACAGGGAGCAACGTGAACAACATCACGAAGTAACCGGGTCGGAAAAGATTTAAAACAGCGGCAACTGAATGAAATAAACGGTTGACACTGAATGAGGAAAGCGTAATATACGCCACCTCGAGTTAGCAAGCGAAAGCGCGTAACTCACTGCTCTTTAACAATTTATCAGACAATCTGTGTGGGCACTCACAAG